>CANGOT010000064.1 GCA_947455425.1 Chitinophagaceae bacterium
ATGCACTAACAATAATACCTTTTTTTTGGCTAACACTATTTTTATTGATTGGAAGTTACGCTTTGCCAATTCATAAAAAATCGCGATTAAATGAATTTACCAATTCTTTAATTGCATCAATAATTGGTGCTTTAATCATTTATTTTATTTTATTATTTAAAGGAAAAATAATTGGAGGGTTTTCTCATTACTCCCTTTTACTTTCACTCATTTTTTTACAAACTCTTTTTGTTTTTATTTTAAGATGGTTGATTCTTGTTAAGGCGAAGAATGATTTTTTAAGTGGCAGGGTTTCTTTCAACACAATAATCATCGGAAATAATTCGCAGGCTGTAAAAGTGTACAATGAATTGCAACGAAACTTTGCATATTTGGGATATAAACTTGTTGGCTTTATTAGTAATGGCATCAATAAGAACGGATTGAATAAATATTTACCAACTTTGGGAGATTTGAATAATGTTATTCAAATCGTAGACGATAATAATATTACCAATGTTATCATCGCATTAGATAAATCTCAAAAAAACATTACAGAAGAAATTATTAATAAACTTGCATTAAAAGATGTAGAAATAAAACTAGTGCCAGATGCATTAGACATTCTTTCTGGTTCTGTTAAAACATCAAATGTATTTGGTGCAACATTGATTGATTTAGATACAAGCCCATTACAAATTTGGCAACATAATATAAAACGACTCGTTGATGTGTTATTTGCATTAGTATCTTTTATAGTTTTAATTCCTTTGTTAATTTATGTAGCAACACGTACAAAATTTTCATCCAAGGGAAGTATCTTCTACACTCAAGAAAGAATTGGGTTTAAGGGCAGACCATTTACTATTTATAAGTTTAGAAGTATGATAGTAAACGCAGAAAAAAATGGACCACAATTGAGTAGCGATAATGATAGTAGAATAACAAACTGGGGAAGGGTAATGCGTAAATGGAGGTTGGATGAATTGCCACAACTTTGGAATATTATTATTGGTGATATGAGCCTTGTTGGACCAAGACCAGAAAGAAAATATTATATAGAACAAATTGCTGCAATAACACCTTATTATAATTATTTATTTAAGGTTAAGCCAGGTTTAACAAGTTGGGGGATGGTGCAATTTGGATATGCCGAAACTGTTGAGCAAATGATAGAAAGAATGCAATACGATTTGGTCTATATAGAAAATGCGTCATTACAACTAGACTTTAAAATTATGATTCATACTATAAGAATTATTGTGTTGGGTGAGGGAAAATAAAACTACCCAGTAGCGGTCAAACTTCTAAACACATCCTCTAAAGATTTTCCTTTTGTTTGAAGGTTCACAAGCAAATCATCTGCAACAATTCTACCTTTATTAATAATAATAATTCTGTCGCAAATAGCTTCTACTTCTTGTAAAATATGAGACGAAAAAAGCACGGTTTTGTTTTTACCTTGCTCTTTAATAACGTTTCTAATTTCTATTATTTGATTAGGATCAAGCCCGCTTGTTGGCTCATCTAAAATCAAAACTTCAGGTTGATGAATAAGTGCTGCGGCCAAACCTACACGCTGTTTATAACCCTTTGATAGTTGTCCTACTTTTTTATTTTGCTCAACTTGCAAACCAACTAATTCTATCACATTACTAATTTCCAACTTATCACTACTTATTGAATGTACACCAGCAATAAAACTTAAATATTCTTTTACGTACATTTCAAAATACAAAGGATTAGCTTCGGGCAAATAACCAATTTTTTTCTTTGCTTCAATTGTATTTGTTTTAACATCAATGCCACAAACTTTAGCACCACCGGCATCTTGTTGTAAATATCCGGTTAAAATTTTCATAGTTGTGCTTTTTCCAGCACCATTTGGACCCAGAAAACCAACAATTTCTCCTTTATTAATATTGAATGAAATATTATCAACAGCTTTTTGTGTGCCGTATATTTTTGTGAGGTTAGATACTTCTATTGACATTTTGTAAAGATAAGATGTGATTTTTATTTAACCACAATGGCACAGAGAACACAATGCCTTACTTTTCATACTCTCCTTTTAAAGCATACCAGCCAAACAATGCCAAGCCTAATGCAATAGGGGTGAAAATAATAATTATTATTATCCAGGGCATAGGCTTATTAATATCCAATTTTCCATCGGGGTTAATATTTTGAATAGCAGCATTTACAAGAAATACAATAGCAGCAAGAGCTACAGCCATCCAAATAATTCCAAGAATTTTTTTAATAGTATTCATATTATTCGTTTATAGTTTACGGTTTATGTATTTTATTAAGCTATTGGATTACGGACTTTCTGACTTTACAGACTTACTACTTAAATATAAAATACCAATTACAAAACAAACTGCTGCAACACCCATAGGGTACCATAAACCACTTAGGTAATTACTACCAGGCGAAACGGTTATTAGTGTAGCAATGAATGGAACCAAACCACCAAAAACACCATTGCCAATATGATATGGCAAACTCATACTGGTGTATCTAATTTTTGTAGGGAAAAGCTCTACAAGAAATGCAGCAATGGGTCCATACACCATCGTTACAAATAATACCAAAATAAAAATGAGTCCAACTATTTTCCATTGATAACTTGATGCGAGTGTGATTACTTTTTTGGTTTCAACAGGCGTATTAATGTTGGCTTTAAGTTTTTCTAAAGAATAAATTTCAGTAAGCAAAAGCTTTGAACTATCTGTAAATACTATACTTGAGGTCTTCACTACTAATGAATCTGTTGCCTTATTTGGATTAATTTTTTTGCATGTGATAATGTTTGATGTTGCTTCAACTTTATTTTTTACATCGCATATGTTATATAAATTTTTAAAGATGGGACGATAGCAAATCACCGCAAGCAACATTCCTGTAAGCATAATACTTTTTCTTCCAATCTTATCGCTCAACCAACCAAAAATAACAAAAAAGGGTGTTGCAAAAATTAGGGCAATGCCAATCCAGGTATTAGTTTGTGTGGCTTCTAATCCACAAGTTTTTAATAAAAATGTTTGAGCATAAAACTGACCAGTATACCACACAACACCCTGCCCCATTGTTGCACCAAACAACGCCAATAAAACCATTTTCATATTTGCTTTATTGCCAAAACTTTCTTTTAAAGGGTTTGTAGATGTTTTGCCCTCTGATTTTAGTTTACTGAATAAAGGACTTTCCTTCATCTTCAATCTAATTACTACAGAAACTAACACTAAAAAAATGCTCAACAAAAAAGGCAAACGCCAACCCCATTCGTTATATGCTTCTTTGCTCAATGATTTTTGAACTGTAATGATAACAATTAATGAAACAAACAGACCCAATGTGGCTGTGGTTTGTATCCAACTGGTGTAGTAACCACGTTTACCTTCTGGTGCATATTCTGCAACATAAGTTGCTGCACCACCATACTCTCCCCCCAATGCTAAACCTTGTAATAACCTCAACAATAAAATTAAATATGGGGCAAAAGAAAAACTTGCATATGTAGGCATACAGCCAATTAAAAATGTACTACCACCCATAATTACTAATGTCAATAAGAATGTATATTTTCTACCAACAATATCACCCAACCTTCCAAAAAACAAAGCACCAAAAGGGCGAACAATAAAGCCTGCAGCAAAAGTTGCTAACGTTGCCAAGAAGGCCGTTGTAGGATTTGTTGATGGAAAAAACTTTTCTGAAATGATTGTGGCTAAGCTTCCAAAAATGTAGAAATCGTACCACTCAATTAAAGTACCAACAGATGAAGCACCTATAACACTCCAAATATTTTTATTATTTTTTCCCATATAAGCAGTAAACATTTTAAAAAAGATTGCCAACATACAGCATATATTTTATTCAACAAAAAATTGTTGGATATGAAAAAAATCATATACCCTCAAATGCTATTTCCCTAATTTTATCCTCTTTAAAATACGATTGCAATGAGTTATCCTTATCAAATAAAATCTTACGAAGAATACAAAGAAGCCTATAAAAAAAGTACGGAACAAACCGATAGTTTTTGGGCAGAAATAGCAGAACATTTTACCTGGAGAAAAAAATGGGATGAAGTATTAAACTGGAACTTTACTGAACCTAAAGTTGAATGGTTTAAGGGCGGTAAACTAAACATAACAGAAAACTGTATTGACAGACATTTAAAAACAATGGGCGATAAACCTGCGATCATCTGGGAGCCTAATCATCCAGATGAAAGGGCTAGAACCGTTACCTATAACCGTTTACACAAAAGAGTTTGCCAGTTTGCACAGGTTTTAAAAAATAATGGTGTAAAGAAAGGTGATAGAGTGTGTATTTATATGGGAATGGTTCCCGAACTTGCTTATGCCGTATTGGGTTGTGCAAGAATTGGTGCTATACATTCAGTAATTTTTGGAGGCTTTTCAGCACAAAGTATTGCAGACAGATTGTATGATGCGAATGCAGAATTTATTGTTACCTGCGATGGTGCATACAGAGGCGAAAAAGTAATTCCTTTAAAAAGTGTGATTGATGATGCTTTAATAGGAAACAGAACCGTAAAAAAAGTAATTGTTTATACAAGAACAAGAACACCCATATCAATGCTAAAAGGAAGGGATGTGTGGTGGGAAGATGAAATGGAATATGCAGAATCTCAAGTGGAAAAAGATGGAGTGGTTTCTTTTCCTGCTGAAGAAATGGATGCCGAAGATCCGTTATTTATTCTTTACACATCTGGCTCAACCGGTAAACCAAAAGGTGTTTTGCACAGCAGTGCTGGTTATATGGTTTGGACCAACTACACTTTTGTAAATGTATTTCAGTATCAACCAGGTGATGTTCATTTTTGCACGGCAGATATTGGATGGATTACGGGTCATAGTTATATTATTTATGGTCCTTTAAGTGCAGGAGGAACAAGTTTAATGTTTGAGGGTATTCCAACATTTCCCGATGCAGGAAGGTTTTGGGATATTGTAGAAAAACACAAGGTAAATATTTTATATACAGCACCAACTGCATTAAGAAGTTTAATGAGTTTTGGTTTGATACCAGTTGGAGGTAGAGATTTCTCGTCCTTAAAAGTTTTAGGAACTGTAGGAGAACCCATTAACGAAGAAGCCTGGCATTGGTATGATGAACATATTGGGTTAAGAAAATGTCCTATTGTAGATACTTGGTGGCAAACAGAAACCGGCGGATGCTTAATCAGCAATTTAGCGGGAATAACACCATCAAAACCTGGCTGGGCAACACTTCCAATGCCTGGTGTGCAACCTGTTTTAGTTGATGATCAAGGCAATGAAGTAACCGAAAAAGATGAAAATGGAATGTTGAAAGGTAATCTTTGTATTAAAGCACCTTGGCCAGCCATTTTAAGAACAACCTATGGAGATCATGAGCGTTGCAAAACCAACTACTTTGCTACTTATCCAAATTTATATTTCACAGGCGATGGTGCCATAAAAGATGAAAATGGATTTTACAGAATTACAGGCAGGGTTGATGATGTATTGAATGTAAGTGGTCATAGAATAGGAACAGCAGAAGTGGAGAATGCTATTAATATGCATGCAGGTGTAGTTGAAAGTGCAGTGGTGGGGTATCCGCACGATATTAAAGGACAAGGTATTTATGCTTTTGTAATTGATAGCAATACACACGGCGATGAAGAACGCACCCGAAAAGATATTTTGCAAACGGTGACCCGTGTAATTGGATCCATTGCAAAACCCGATAAAATACAATTTGTAAAAGGACTACCTAAAACCCGCAGTGGTAAAATTATGCGTAGAATATTAAGAAAAATTGCAGAAGGAGAAATAGAAAACCTTGGCGATACTACGACACTATTAGAACCTGCTGTTGTTGATGAAATAAAAAATGGCAGGTTGTAAAGACTCTTATAAAAAATGCCATCAACTTTTAAGTTGGTGGCGTTTTTTATAACAATATTTTGAAAACTTATTTCATTCTTTCTTTTAAAAATGCGATAGCTTTTGTATAGGCATCTTGTGTATACTCTTTATTAAAACTTGGATTGGATGGGTTCGCAAAACCATGCCCGGCTTCATAACGATACAAACTAATTTTTTTACCGGCAACTTTCATATCAGCTTCAAAAGTGTTTACCAATTCTTGCGAAATGGCTTTATCTTGATTACCAAAAAAACCAATTACATCGCAGTTAATAGTTTTTAATCGGTTAATATCTTTTTCTGGTCTGCCATAATACATTACACAACCTTTTGCTTGTTTGCCTGCAAGAATGGTAGATTGTAAGCTCCAACCACCACCAAAACACCAACCCACAGTATAAATGTCTGCACTTTTTCCTGCATAAGTAATAGCTGCGTTTACAATAGATTCAAGTCTTTCTTTTTTAGCACTACTCATATACAACATAGCACTGTCTGGCGTTGTAGCAATTTTGCCATCATACATATCAATAGCCAACACATTTACATTAGATAAATCGCCGTAAAACTTCTCGGCTTCTTTTTTAATATTATCGTTTAAGCCCCACCATTCCTGAATAACAAATAACCATTTATTGCTTTTGTTTTTACTTTTTAAAAAATAGCCACTTGCTTTTTTGCCATCGGCAGCAGCAAATTCAATCGTTGAACCTTTAGGGTTTTCTAGTTTAAATGTTGTGGGATGTGGGTGCAACATTGCAAAGCCTGGTTTTGTAGCATCTAGCTCTATCATTTCTTTTGTTTCAATATTAAAACAACTGATATAGCATTCGGGTGTAAGTGGCTTAGGTTCTGGCTTTTTAAAAGTGTAGCCAAGCAAGGCTGCTGTTGCAAACGCAGTAACCGTAAGTAGAAAAATCTTTTTCATAAATATAATTTGCGTGAAAATAATAGGTTTTACTCCTTCACAAATTTTGCGGTTTCTATAGTTCCTTTAATCGTAATCACTTGCACCACATAAATACCTTTTGGTAATTGTTTGGTGTTGATGGTTATTTCGTCATTTCGAGATTCTTGCCGAGAAACCTCTTGACCCAAACTATTTACAACCCTCACTTCTCTCATTCCTTTACAACTAATAGTTATCCTGCTGTCCTGCTGGACAGGATTAGGGTAAATGCTTACTCCCAAATTCCTAATTCCTAATTCCACATTTTTTACTTCGCTATAAGTTTTACTGCCATCTTTATCTACTATCTCTAATCGGTAGTATATAGTCGACAGTCCTCCGTTAACAGTCGACAGTGGACTGTTGTCTGTATAGCTATATGCACAACAACTTGCATTTACGTTGCCAATAGTTGTAAACTCATTATTGTTAATTGCACGTTGAATATTAATATGCGAAACACTTACCTCGTTGGCAGTTTGCCAGGTTAGCAATACATTCCCCTCCTAGGAGGGGTTAGGGGTGGGTTGCATTTGTGCTGTGAACAACCCGGTTAGTTAATTTTAGTTTACAATATTATAAAAATACCTTGAATGTTTATAATAGCAAAAAGTTTTGCCATAAAAACAGTTTTTACAATCATAAATAGTGCTATGTATATATAACAATAGCACTAATCATATATATAAATTGTACTATGTATATATATCAATAGTGCAAAGTATATATAACAAGAGTACTAATCATATATATGGGTAGTACTATTTTTATTTAAAATAGTACTGTTTGTATATAAGAAACTTATTACAATCTGGCTGTGATGCATCACAGACTATTTGGGAAGCTTCACCAATTAGTGGAGAACTGTCACGGCCTTAATAAAAAATTCTTTTGATAAGATAGAAGTTTGTATACCACTTAATTCCAGAATCTATAATTCCGGTCAAATTTTTTCTAGAAGTATATACAACCGCCTTTATACTTATCTTGCAATAAACTTTTAGTTATGGAAATTAATTTCGACCAATTACTCACAGTAACATTTACGCTTTTTGCAGTGATAGATATTGTGGGCTCGGTGCCCATGCTTATTTCTTATAAAGAAAAAATGGGTGGCATTAGTGCCACAAAAGCTACCCTGGTTTCGGGTGGATTAATGGTGTTGTTTTTTTTTGTTGGCAAACCCTTTTTGGGGTTATTGGGGGTAGATGTAAAGTCTTTTGCCGTTGCAGGCTCCATCGTAATTTTTATATTGGGTTTAGAAATGGTTTTGGGTATCGAATTTTTTAAATCGGAACAAGATGCAAAGTCTGGAACCATTGTGCCTATTGCATTTCCTTTAATTGCAGGTTCAGGCACATTAACATCTATCATGAGTTTAAAAGCCACTTTTGAAAGGCAGGATAAAAACGAGTATATTATTTTGCTGGCAATTCTTATTAATCTAGTTATCATCTTTATTGTACTAAAATCTTTAAATGCTATTGAGCGTGTTTTAGGCAAAGCAGGATTGATGGCGGTAAGAAAATTTTTTGGTGTTATTTTGTTGGCTATTGCAGTAAAAATATTCACTACAAACATTGGGGCTTTTGGAAGGTAGTGAATAGTTAAATCGTACATCTAAAATCAATAAATAGTAAATTACATATGGTTTCTCATTTCTTAACTTATGATGACATTCAATTAGTGCCATCATATTCATCGGTTTCATCACGAAAAAATATTAGTCTGGTAACAAAAGTTACTAAAAACTACAGCCTTTGCATTCCTCTGGTAGCAAGCTGTATGGATACTGTTTGCGAAAACAACATGGCTATTGCAATTGCACAAATGGGTGGCGTTGGTTGTATTCATAGGTTTATGAGTATTGAGCAGCAGGCACAAGAAGTAGCAAAAATTATTGTGGGGTTACAAGAAGATAAAGTAAATGCTATCTGGAAATCTTGTGGCATAGAAAATATTCCAGTTATGGCTGCAGTGGGTGCTAATGGCGATTATGCAGAAAGAGCCACAGCTTTGGTTGCAGCAGGTGCCAATATTATTTTAATAGATGTGGCTCACGGTCATCACGAAAATGTTAAAGATGCTATTGCTACATTAAAAAAATCACTGCCAAATCACGTTGATATTATAGCCGGAAATATTGCAAGTGCCAAAGCTGCACAGGATTTAGAAGCTTGGGGAGCAGATGGTTTAAGAGTTGGAGTTGGTGGAGGCTCGCTTTGTACAACACGAATTAAAACAGGTTTTGGGGTGCCAAATGTTAGTTGTTTACAACAAATTATTGCTGTGGCTTCTATACCTGTTATGGCTGATGGTGGCATTAAAACTAGTGGAGATATTGCAAAAGCTTTGGCTTTAGGATCTCATTGTGTAATGCTAGGTTCTTTAATTGCAGGAACAAAAGAAGCTCCAGGGCAAGTAATAGAAAAACCTAATGGTTTATATAAACGTTATCGTGGTGCTGCATCCTTAGAAACCAAAACTGTTCACGGACAAGAGCAAAGAAATGTTGAAGGAGAATCTACAGTAATTCCTTTTAAAGGAGGTGTAAAATTTGTTATTGCTGGTTTGTTGGATGGTGTTCGTTCTGCATTAAGTTATGGAGGTGCCAATAATTTAAAAGAGTTCAGACCAGAATATGTTATTGTTACCAATGCAGGTCAAGCAGAAGCAAGACCCCATTTATTGTTTTAATACAAACAAGTTTTTTATAATTGATGATGAAACCATTTGAATTGCTGCAATAGTTATTCAACCATTACTTTTGCCGCCTTTAAATAAGTTTAGATGATTGATAAATTAGAAGCAATACAAGCAAGATTTGAGCAAGTTGGTGTGGCACTTACCAACCCAGAGATTATTGCTAATCAAAAAGAATTTGGAATGATGAGTAAGGAATATAAATCCTTAGAAAAAATTATAATTCCATTTAACCAATATAAAAAACTAATTGCTGATATTGATTTTGCCAAAGAGGTTTTAAATGGCAATGATGAAGAGATGCGTGAGCTAGCCAAAATGGAATTGCCCGATTTGGAAACTGCAAAAGATGCTATTGAAAAAGAATTAACAACCCTTTTAATTCCAAAAGATCCACAAGACGATAAGAATGCAATTTTAGAAATTCGTGCAGGAACTGGTGGGGATGAGGCTAGTTTATTTGCAGGTGATTTACTTGGAATGTATTTAAGATATTGTGGAAAAAGGGGTTGGAAAACAGCATTGATAAGTGAAAGCGAAGGAACTGTTGGTGGCTATAAAGAAGTTATTTTAGAAGTAACAGGTGAAGATGTTTATGGTACCTTAAAGTTTGAAAGTGGTGTGCATCGTGTGCAACGTGTACCCAATACCGAAACACAGGGTCGTGTACACACAAGTGCAGCTACTGTTGCTGTGATGCCAGAAGCCGATGAAGTAGATTTTGAATTAAAAGAAAGTGATGTAAAAATGGAAACGGCACGAAGTGGTGGTGCTGGTGGACAAAATGTAAATAAGGTTGAATCGAAAGTATTTTTAACACATATTCCAACTGGAGTTGTGGTAGTTTGCCAAACAGAACGTTCTCAATTAGGAAATAGAGAAAAAGCAATGGGTATGTTGCGTACTAAATTGTATGAAGAACAAGTGCGTAAACACGAAGATGAAATTTCGCGTCATAGAAAAACATTAGTAAGTACTGGTGATAGAAGTGCTAAAATTAGAACATACAATTGGCCTCAAGGTAGAGTTACCGACCATAGAATTGGCTATACAAGTTATAACTTAGATTCAGTTATTGGTGGAAATATTGATGATTTTATTGAACAGCTTCAAATGG
>CANGOT010000065.1 GCA_947455425.1 Chitinophagaceae bacterium
ATAGAAACGCTCACCGACTTAAAAGATGGTGCTGCAAAAGCTCAGGAGTTTTTATGTAAACTTGCTGACCGTTATAAGAAAATTGCAGAAAGAATGAAAGTACCCGATGAAATTAATTTATCGTGGTTGAGCGATAGAAAAATGGCTTTATAAAAAAATTGCCCACAGTTTAATCTGTGGGCTATTTTTTTACTTCTTTCTACGACCGAAATAGAAATTAATCCCACTTCTTATAATTGGAGAAATTTCACCTGTATAAGTTCTGTAGGGTGAATATCGATCTTTTTGCAAATCAATCAAAATAGTAGTAAAATAATTCATACTACCAACATCTCTGCTACCAAAGCCAACTCCTACAAGAAAACTAGTAGATTGTAAATCTTTTAAGTCATTAATAACATAACCTGTTTCTTTAACGTACTCATAGTATTTTATATTATTTGATTCTGGTTGCAACTGCAAAAAAAAGCCATCACTAATATGTATTCTGGAGAAAACTCCAATACCAGAAAGTGTAATGTTTGTTTTATTTGTATAGCCATTACTATACTGGTAACTTGTACCAGTATAAATATAATTTCCACAAAGCCCTAGATCAATATTTTTAAAAATTGAATACCCTAATTCAGGATTCCCCCCAATAGTAAACTGACTATTATTACCAAAACCTAAACCAACTACCAAAGTCCCCCCTGCAAACATTTTATTAAAATCAAAACTACCTCTTTCTTGTGCAAAGGATGACCGTGTTGCTACTGAAATTAAAAGGGTGAGTAGTAAAATCTTTTTTATCATACTATTTATTTTTGAATCGTAATTCTAAAATCTTCCTTCGTAAATAACCTATGCTTCCTGCAAAAATGCATATCTGTAATCCGTTGCTGCATTAAATGTTTCTTTAATAGTTCTTGCACTCAACCAACGATACAAATTTATCATACTTCCAGCTTTATCATTGGTTCCACTGCCTCTTGCTCCTCCAAAGGGTTGCTGACCCACCACTGCACCAGTTGGTTTATCGTTGATATAAAAATTACCAGCACTATGTCTGAGTTTAGCAGTTGCTAGATCTGTAGCATATCTGTCGTTACTAATGACTGCACCT
The DNA here is from genome assembly GCA_947455425.1 of Chitinophagaceae bacterium. Lineage (GTDB taxonomy): Bacteria > Bacteroidota > Bacteroidia > Chitinophagales > Chitinophagaceae > CAIVPM01. The sequence goes on from CANGOT010000065.1 coordinate 1,106, forward strand.
GTTAATGCATAAGGAGAAGTGGTATCAACCAATGCTAATGTTTTTTCAAAATCATTAGCAGGATAAATATAAATGGTTAATACTGGGCCAAATATTTCCTCACACATTGTGGCAAATTTTGGATCAGTTGTTTCTATAATTGTAGGTTGTACAAACCAACCTTCTTTGCTGTCACACTTCCCTCCTACTAATATACTAGCTACCTTGCTACGTTTAGCTTTATCGATATATGATTTGATATTATTAAAACTTTTTTCATCGATAACAGCATTGATGAAATTAGTGAAATCTTCGGTAGTTCCCATTTTCATACTCTCAACACCTGCTATTAATTTTTTCTTCACCTGTGCTGCAATATTAGATGGAATATAAGCACGAGAAGCAGCACTGCATTTTTGTCCCTGATACTCAAAAGCACCACGCAATAATGCAGTTACAACTGTATCTACATCGGCAGATTTGTGTGCAATTACAAAATCTTTACCGCCTGTTTCTCCAACTATTCTTGGGTAAGATTTATAAATATTCATGTTCTCACCAATCGTCTTCCACATAGTATTAAATACACCCGTGCTACCTGTGAAATGCACGCCAGCAAAGTCTTTATGACTAAAACAAACTTTTCCAATGGTCGGACCATCAACATACACCAGATTAATGACGCCATCTGGCAAGCCTGCTTCTTTTAATATTCGCATAAACATTTGTGCAGAATAAATTTGTGTGTTTGCAGGTTTCCAAACCACCACATTGCCACACATAGCAGCACTTGTGGGTAGATTGCCGCCAATAGCTGTAAAGTTAAAAGGAGTTACAGCTAATACAAAGCCCTCCAATGCACGCCATTCCATTCTGTTGTGCATACCAGGAGAAGAAACGGGTTGTTGCTTGTAAATCTCGCTTAAGAAATGAACATTGAAACGTAGAAAATCAATCAATTCGCAACTAGCATCAATCTCTGCCTGATAAGCATTTTTACTTTGACCCAGCATAGTTGCTGCATTAATAAACCCACGGTATTTTGTAGCTAATAAATCAGCAGCTTTTAAAAAGATGGCAGCACGGTTTTCCCAACTCATATTCTCCCAAGATGCTTTAGCAGCAAGGGCTGCATCAATGGCTTGCTTAGCATGAGATTCATCGCCTGCATTAAAATAACCTAATATATGTTTGGTTTCGTGTGGTGGATGAATAGCCACTTTTTTACCAGTTCTCACTTCTTTACTTCCAATATACATTGGAATATCAATCTCCTGAGATTTTAATTCTGCAAGAGCTTTCTTAAGATTTATTTTTTCAGCACTATTAGGAGCATAGTTTAAAACTGGCTCATTGGCTGGTTGTGGGTAACTAAAATATCCAAAATTCATATTGCAAAAATTTAGATTGCAAAGAAAAGAAGATTTAAGGTTTGAAGATTCGTTATTTGAAGAATGTTGTTTATCAGGTGTATCACTATTTCACAATTAATTAATAAATAAAATACTTCATTTTATATTTTGAATTATTTTAGCACAATGACAGAACGACTTCTCCAATACATTTGGCAATTTCAGCATTTTAATACATCTACACTAATAACAGAGCAGGAAGATGTGTTGCAGATTATTAAAACAGGTAGTTTAAACACCAACCAAGGCCCCGATTTTTTAAACGCAACCATTAAACTGAATGAGATAACTCTTGCAGGGAATATTGAATTGCATATTAAATCTTCACAATGGCATCAACACAACCATTCAACAGATAAGAATTATAAGAATATCATCCTGCATATTGTTTGGCAAAATGATGAGCAAATCAAAGATGCAAATGGTAAAGAAATTCCAACACTGGTGTTGCAAAATTTAGTTCCTAAAGTTTTATTAGACAGATATGAATTGTTAATAAAAGACACACCATCATTGCCTTGTAGCCATTATTTACCAGCACTCAGTAGCATAGGCTGGCTTTCCTGGAAGGAAAGATTAGCAACAGAAAGATTGCTTGCGAAAGCGGAACTTGGTTTAGAACTATTTACCAGTAACAACAACAATTGGGAAGAAACCTTTTGGCATTTATTAGCTTATAATTTTGGATTAAAAGTAAACGCCGACTTTTTTAAACAAATTGCACAAACTATCACAGTAACAACACTTGCAAAACATAAAAATCAAATTCACCAATTAGAGGCTTTATTACTTGGTCAGGCTAATTTATTGAACGAAGATTTTGATAATAAGTATGCAACGATGCTACAAAAAGAATATGCTTTTTTAAAGAAGAAATATTCTCTTAAAACGATTCAGGGTTCTTGCTTGTTTTTAAGAATGAGACCAGCTAATTTCCCCACCATCAGATTAGCACAATTAGCTATGCTGATTTCAAATTCTAGTCATTTATTTTCTAAAATTAAAGAGATTAACAATATCAAAGATGTTCAGGATTTATTCAATATTACCTGCAATGATTACTGGCATTATCACTATACACTCATTGATGAAACAACCCGCTATGAGCCTAAAAAATTGGGCAAGCAAATGATTGATAATATTATCATCAATACTGTTGTTCCGGTGTTGTTTGCTTATGGACATTATCTTGCAGAAAACAACTATAAACTAAAAGCGATGCATTGGTTGCAAGCCATTAAGCCAGAAAAAAATAATATTACGAAGCAATGGGAAGACTATGAAATTGAAAACAAATCAGCATTCGATTCTCAAGCATTGATACAACTAAGTAATAGTTATTGCAAACAAAAGAAGTGTTTAGATTGTGCTGTAGGGAATAAAATTTTGGCTGGAAAGCGTTAGAAGAATTAATCTACGAAAGTTTCTTTAATAACAGATTTAACATGTTTAATTTCTGTGTCAGATAATCTTTCAAAAGTTTTTACAATTCTGTTTTTATCTATAGTTCTAATTTGGTCAAGCACTACAAAACCCTTTGTAGAATTATGTTTAACCTCAACTCTTGTTGGGTACCTTTTAGAGTTGCTTGTCATTGGAGCAATAACAATTGTTTGCAAATACTTGTTCATTTCATTGGGAGAAATAATAACACAAGGTCTAGTCTTTTTCATTTCACTACCAATTGTTGGATCGAGATTTACCAAAACTATTTGATATTGATTTAGCTCCATTCTTCAAAGTTTTCTTCTTCAAAAACATCATCAATCAAAAGTTTGTCATCGCCGTTTTCGTTCATTCTTTTAAAAGACTTTTCCCAACCTTTTCTTGGGGTTTGTTTTGGTTTTAAAATAATGTAACCTTTCTCAAGCACCAATTCTACAGTATCTTTAATATCATATTTTTCAATTAAAGTTTTAGTTAATCGAATGCCTTTTGAATTTCCAATTGATATTACTGCTATATCCATTCTAAAATATTTGTGCCTACAAAGTAATTACATTTTATCTGGACAGAAAACTAAATCTTCCAATCCACAATTTCATTTGCCCACTCTTTTCTAAATGGTGTTGAAATTCTGATATAGTTATCAGTATAACCTTCCATCATACCATTTTTATCAGCATCTTCAAACAACACTTTTCTGGTTTGACCAGCAAATTGGTTATTGAAATACTGCTGCTTCATATAACTCAAATTCCTGAGTGTTTTATTTCTATCGTTTCTAATATTTACAGGAACAACATTGTCCATTGTAACTGCCAAGGTATTATCTCGTTCACTATAAGTAAATACGTGCAAATAAGTAATATCAAGGTTATGCAAGAAGTCAAATGTTTCTTTAAAGTATTCATCTGTTTCACCAGGAAAGCCAACAATCACATCAACGCCAATAGCACAATGAGGCATGAGGGTTTTAATTAAACCTACTCTCTCTGCATATAAATCTCTTTTATATCGGCGTCTCATCAAACCTAAAATAGTATCGCTACCACTTTGCAATGGAATATGAAAATGTGGCATAAACTTTTTGCTGTTCGCCACAAATTCGATGATCTCATTGGTCAACAAGTTCGGTTCTATGGATGAAATTCTGTAACGCTCTATGCCATCAACATGATCCAGGGCTTTCACCAAATCAAAGAAAGTTTCCTGATAAGTTTTGCTTCCCTCATTGCCTCTACCAAAATCGCCAAGATTCACACCTGTTAAAACTATTTCCTTTACACCCTTTGCTGCTAAAGCGTTTGCAGTAGCAACAACATTGTTAACTGTATCACTTCTACTTTTACCACGAGCTTGTGGAATAGTGCAAAAGCTACAATTATAATTGCAACCATCCTGCACTTTTAAAAAAGTTCTTGTTCTATCGCTTACAGAAAAAGATGTTGTAAATCCAGTTACATCTTCAATATCACAGCTTGAGATTTTGCCGCTATCATTCAATGTTAATTCACGCAAATGAGCAGCTATATTAAATTTTTCAGCAGCACCTAATACCAGGTTCACACCTGGAATTGCAGCTATTTCTTTAGGCTTTAGTTGTGCATAGCAACCAGTAATCACCACTAAACTCTCGGGAGATTTTCTATTAATTCTTCTTACTAATTGGCGACATTCCTTGTCTGCATTATCTGTTACAGAACAAGTATTAATCACATAAACATCTGCAATGTCAGCAAAGTCTTTCTTTTCAAAGCCCTCGCCTTCAAGCATTCTACTCAACGTAGATGTTTCAGAATAATTTAATTTGCAGCCTAAAGTATGAAATGCAACTGATTTTTGTTTTTGCATAAGTGGGCAAAAGTAATAAAACCATACTCATTTAGCATCAAATCGCATTGGCAAACAATATTATTTTGCAGAATTCCAAAATAGTCAATAAAAAGCCATTGAACATTCAATGGCCTTTTTATTATATTTCACTTAGTTTAAACAGTTTATCTGGTTTAATTCCTCGCTCTGTTTGTTGCAAAGTACAGCATTGATTGAAGGCATCGTGCTCAAAAAATAAGATATAATTATTTTCAACAGCTTCATTTAAAAAAGTTTTTTTCTCTTGTAGTGTTGTTAAGGGGAACATATCATACGCCATTACATAAGGAATTGGAATATGTGCAGCAGATGGTAATAGATCTGCCATAAAAACAATAGTTTGATTTTTATATTGTATTTGAGGAAGCATCATGGCATCGGTATGACCATTCACTATTTTGAAAGAAAGTTCTGGCAAAATATTGCTACTTAAAGTTTGTAATTTATTAGTGGCAATCTCTCTAATAGTTTGTGCAGCATGATTTGCAGATGTTACACCATCTATAAATTTCAACTGACCACTTTCCTTAATCGGTTGAATATTCTCTTTTAGAAATGAAGCTTTTTCTCTGTCATTGGGTTCTGTGGCCCATTGCCAATGCAATTCATTACTCCAGTAATTGGCATTTTTAAATGTAGTAGAAAGCCTATCACCATTGCGTTCTATGCTTCCCCCACAATGATCGAAATGCAAATGAGTTAGTACCACATCGGTAATATCATCTTTACTAAACCCATTTTGTTTTAATGAATTTTCAAGACTATCATCTCCGTGTAAATAATAATGAGAAAAAAACTTAGCATCTTGTTTTGTACCGATACCATTATCTATTAATATAAGCTTATTTCCATCCTCAATTAATAAGCAACGCATAGCCCAGGTGCACATATTATTTTCATCTGGTACATTTAATTTCTGCCACATAGATTTAGGAACAACGCCAAACATTGCACCACCATCTAATTTAAAACTTCCGGTTTCTATTGAATAAAGTTTCATAAATATTTCAGATTTACAATTTTAGATTTACGATTTATTCTCATGAGCTAATTGCACTTTCTCTGTTTTGAAAGTAAAATATAAACCAATCAATCCTACTAAAAAGAAAACAGCTAAAGCAAGTACAGAATTACGTTGAGAGCCTGTCATTTCATTAATCAATCCAAAACTAAACATGCCAATTACAATGGCAACTTTTTCAGTAACATCAAAAAAGCTAAAAAAGGACGTAGTATCTTTTGTTTCGGGCATTAACTTGCTATAAGTACTTCTACTTAAAGATTGAATTCCTCCCATTATAAAACCAACTAGTACTGCTAGAATATAAAATTGCATAATCCCATTCTTAGGTACATAGTATCCTGCTACGCACATGATAATCCATAAAACTACAGCAATCATCAAAGCTTTGATACTGCCAATTTTATCGGACAGTCTACTCATTAAATATGCTCCTGGAATAGCAATAATCTGAATAATCAGAATAGCAATAATTAAATTAGTGGTAGGAATATTCAATTCGCTTTTACCATATAAAGTTGCAGCAAGCATCACTGTTTGCACCCCCATATTAAAGAAGAAAAATGAAAATAAGAATCTTTTTAGTACCGGAAGTTGCATCAATTGTTTCCATACTTTGTATAATTCAGCATAGCCTTGATGAATTATATTTTTATTGGATGAATTTGCAACAGCGGGTTGACTATTTGGCAATCGTCTAATTGATCTTACTGCAAATACAAACCACCAAACCCCAACGAGTAAAAATGAAAATCTCGATGCACCGCCAGTTGTGGTTCCAAATATTTTGGGAGATAACACAAACACAAAGCAAATTACCTGCAATATTACGCTGCCAATATATCCCATGGCAAACCCTTTGGCACTTACGCTATCTCTATCTTTAGGTGCAGCGATTTCTGGTAAAAATGAATTATAAAAAACAAGACTACTCCAATAACCTATACAAGCTATAATCATACAGCCAATACCCACTCCTAACATTGCCACACTATCAAAAAAGTATAAGCCACAGCAAGCAATGCTCCCCATCGTCATAAAAAAACTCATAAAGGCTTTCTTGTTACCTCGGCAATCGGCAATTGAAGATAATATGGGAGACATGATTGCCACAATTAAAAAAGCAACTGCTAATGAATAATTATAAAGCGAAGTGTTTACGAAAGTTCTTCCAAGAAATTTAACACTATCCACAGTTGCATCATTATCATCACCTGTCATACTCTCAAAAAAAGCTGGAAAAATTGTAGAAGTAATTACAAGGTTATACACACTGTTTGCCCAATCGTACATGGCCCAGGCATTGATTACTTTTTTACTAGCAGTTTGCATTCTTTGTAGTTTGTGGTTTATCGTTAGTGATTTCTTTAGCCATAAACAGTAAGCTATAACCTATTTTATAATTCCTTGTTGTAACAATATTAAAACTATAGCACCAGCAGCAATTCTATACCAACCAAATATTTTGAAGCCGTGCTTTTGAAGATACCCAATAAAAAATTTAATCGCTAATAATGCAACGATGTATGAAACAACCCCACCAATACCCAAGGTTGCAAAATTTTCTTTTACTAATACTTCTTTGTGTTCTTTATAAACATCCAACATACTTTTTGCACTTGCTGCAAACATAGTTGGCACTGCAAGAAAGAAAGAAAATTCTGCTGCTAATCTTCGCGTTAATTTTTGACTCATACCTCCAATAATAGTTGCTGCACTTCTACTTAGTCCAGGCAACAAAATACTTAATACCTGAAAACAGCCAATCGTAAAAGCCTTTGGGTAAGAGATTCGTTCTTCATCATCAACAATATTATTTGTAAAAAGTTTATCAATAAACAATAGCAATATGCCACCACCAATCATCACAATCGCTATAAACCATAAATTACTTAAGGCAGCATCAATGTGCTTTTTCAGCAATAATCCACCCACTAATGCGGGTATCACAGCTACAACAAGCTTAATATAAAAATTCAAGTTTTTAAACTGAACAAATTTTTTCCAGTAAATGGTAACAACACTTAAGATTGCAGCAAGTTGAATCACCACTTCAAACATATCTGTAAAAGCATCGGCTTTCATTCCCATAAGAGAATTGGTAATTTTCATATGTGCCGTTGATGAGATAGGCAAAAACTCTGTTAAGCCTTCAACTATAGAAATAACAATCGATTGAAAAGTTGTCATGATAAATGGTAAAATTATAAAAATAAAAAAGCGGTGAAACACCGCTTTGAAGTATAGTTATTTAGAGCAATTAAGATTTGTTCTTTTTAAAGATGGCAAATATTTCAATTGTTAAACCCAATAAAATTAAAATGGGTGCAACAGTGATTCTTGTTTTGCTATACACTAAATCCTTGTTAAAAACATTCGGATCTGGATTTTTACCACCAGTCATTAAAAAAATTCCCAGTAAAACCACAATAGCTCCCACCATCATTAACATATAATTTTCCTTGCCAAAAAGTGGTTTCAGTGTTGTTTGTTTATTCGTACTCATATTTAAAATTTACAGATTGCAATATTATGAAGTTTTTGGTTAAGTGAGAATATTGACAATATCTTGTTGAAATAATTAACATCTAAAAACAAAAACTACACAACCAATATCTTACAGATGCCCAAGAATACATGCAGCTGATTTACCATTTATGCAAAACATTTGTTAATATTTCTACGAAATTATTAGTAGAGCAGTTTTATACTATTTTTGGAAACTGAAATATGAACAAAATATTGAAATTTATGAAGAGTCCTAAAGGAGTGATACTACTGGTAGTTTTATTTTCTGCTGGTTTATTTTTCGCATTTACCGGTAACCACAAATCAGATAAACTACAAACGCAAAAACAAAAATTACTAGCCGTTGTGGCAGAATTATTAGAGAAACAACATTATAGTCCTCAGGAAATTAATGATGCTTTCTCGAAAAAAGTATTCGCAAAATATATTGATGAATTAGATGGTGATAAAACATTGTTTACCGAAGCCGATATCAATACCCTGAAACAATTTGAAACAAGATTGGATGATGAAATTAAAGGCAAAGAAGAACTGGATTTCTTCATAACCTTCAACGCAATTTACAACAAACGCAGAGATGAAACCATTGCCTGGTATAAAGAAATTTTAGCTACACCTTTTGATTTCAATACTGATGAAGAATATACCATAGATGGCGAAAGAGTTCCTTTCCCTAAAAATGATGATGCCAGAAAAGAGAGACTTAGAAAGAAAATAAAATATATGGAGTTGGAGCGATATGTTGACCAGCTTGATCAAAGAGATAAAAGTGTAATGGATAGTATTAAAAACAAAACCAATGCTCAACTTGAACAAGAATCAAGAACCAGGGTGTTAAAAGCTTTGGATAAAATTTATGCAAGAATAAAAGCAAAACTCAATGAAGATGAGCGTTTCAATGCATTTGTTAATGTGATTGCCAATGAAATGGATCCACATACCGATTACTTTCCTCCTATTGAAAAAAGAGCATTTGATGAACAAATGAGCGGTAGATTTTTTGGTATCGGTGCTCAATTACAAGAACAAGATGGTAATATTAAAATTGCCAGCTTAATGCCTGCATACCCTGCACAACGCAGTGGCGAAATTGCAGTGAATGATGTTATCGTTAAAGTGGCACAAGGTGCCGGAGAACCTGTAGAAATTACTGGTTATGATATTACCGATGCAGTTAAACTAATTCGCGGAAAAAGAGATACTGAAGTAAGATTAACTTTAAAGAAAGTTGATGGAACTACAAAAGTGGTTACCCTTATAAGAGCAGAAATTGTGCAAGATGAAGCGTA
>CANGOT010000066.1 GCA_947455425.1 Chitinophagaceae bacterium
GGCGAATGCACAATTATTGCTGGTGCGGATTAATGTTTTATTTATATCAAAAAAACTATACAAAAGCCTATGAAATTATTGCTGAATACAAGCATTTTTTTGTAGACAAAAAGATAGCCTTCCGCAAAGATTTTAAAATTTACATAGAAGCTTGTTGTGGTTTGGTTTGCTTGTTTTTAAATAAGTATAAAGAAGCTATGAGTTGGTGGAATGATTTATTAAATAAACCCATTGCTCAAGTAGAGCTTCGCTCACAGGCTTCGTTAAGATTGTATTTGATCATGCTTCATTATGATGAAAATAATTTTGAAATTATTGAATATGTTAGCAAACAAGCCAAAAAATACTTAGAGCAAATATCTTTGTTTCACGAACCAGAGAAACTATTTTTAAAATCAATGTACGATATTGCTAAAACAATCAATAAAAAAGATAGAACAACGAAGCTTACAAAACTACATGCCCAACTTTCACAAATGCCATTATCAATTTCAGGCAATGCAGTGAACATTTTTGTAATTAATTGGATTAAAGCTAAGCTTTAGTGAAAAGAATTGTACTACCAGATACCAATGTTACCTGTAAAATAGTATCTGTATATGAGCTTGAAAAATATTCTAAATACTTGGTTAAACTCATTTCATTTTTACAATCTTTTTAGTAATTGTTTTATCAGTATAAATAAGTTGTAACACGTATAATCCATTTGCCAAAGAAGCCGTATTCAGCAGAATATCTTTTATGGCATTACCGCTATAGTTGTTAGTAATGACTCTTTTACCGATAGAATTTGTTACTGTTATAGCTTTTAAATTAGAAGGTATATTAAGATGCTGTATTGTTAATAAATTACCAACAGGATTTGGATAAATTGCATAACCATTTTCTTTGATCCCAGGTGCATAATATTTTGCATCAATATTAATGTTATCAAGATAGACATTGTTACCAAAGTTCTCTATATTTCTAAACCTCAATTGTACATTATCTCCTTTATTAAAACTGCCAGGAATCAGTATTGAAGCAGTTGCCCAATCACCTGACTTTGGTATATATTCTATAGCAAAGCTTTGCGTTTGCTGAACAGTCTGCAAGCCATCTCCACCCTTTTTCCATAATGTACTCCAGGTGCTGCCACAGTCACGACTAATATCAACTTCCAAACTATCGTATTTGATATTAGAAGGATTTGTTTTGTATCTTGTAGTGTGTGCATAGTCAAAAGAAACAAAAGCACTGTCCATATTTCTATCTATCATAAAAACCGGTGTAATTAAATCATCAACAAAACTGCTATCATCATACATATAGTTTTTTATGACAGCACTAACATTACTATTGCTGCCAACAGCATTATTATTAATCCAAGTTATAACATCTTTGGGTTGTTGTGATACATACCAATTAGCAGGTGGAAAAGCAACTCCTTCAAAGCCTTCTATCAGCGGTAACTGAGCTATTGGTGTGATAAAAAAATTATTATAAAGCGTATCATTTAAAGCAAATTCATCTGCTGTACTATTGGGCAAATAAGTATAAATTTTAATCAGATGGCTACCCGCAGCAACAGATAGATTGTTAAGGTGAATTATTGTTGTATCATCTTTTTTCAGGTTTCCAGTCCAACTTGTTGAAACCACATTATTACCATCAACGGTATAGTCAATTTTTAATGAAGTGATATTATTATTCCCTTTATTGAGAAGCATAATTTCTGGTTCTATTACATTATCACAAGAAGCATTCATGGGAGCCTTTATCTTCAATAAAGCTGCGTCGTTTTTATATCTCACATCTATGTTAATATTATCCAAAAATAAATTATTTCCCTGCCCATTTACGCTTCTAAAAGCAAACAAGAGTTTATCGTTACTATTAAATGAGGATACATCAACAAGAGCTTGTTTCCATTTATCTATCCCAAAAGGATAAAATTCAGTATTACTGGTATTACTAACTGTTGCCAAATCGGTTCCTCCTTTTTTCCAAAGGCTTGTATAGGTTTTACCACAATCAGCAGAAACCAATAATTCTAAACTGTCTGCAATGAGATGTCCAGTGTTTTTATATTGATAAGCATACCAAAAACTAATTTTAATTGAATCGCTTTGTTTTACATTTATCAGTGGACTTGTTAATATATCTACAGCACCCAATGTAGGATTGTTGTTGTAATTATACATACACATACTATATAAGTCGCCGGCACCAGTGTGAGCAGTATCTGCGGCTGTATGTACCCATGTAAAATCTTTATCAGCATCAATAACCCTCCATTCTTGTGTAGGAAAATAAGGCGGAAAATCAAAGTTCTGAGTAATGCTTCCACTTTGATTTATATAAACTGGTGCAACAATGTCCGCGGTTTTACCATAAGAATAATTGTTACTTGCATCCACACTCCACACTTTAAAATAATGCAAAAAATTATTGGTGTTTTGCAACACAAAACTATTAGCAGTGCCTTTATAAATTATCTTACCACCTCCTATTAAAACGTCTCCAACTTGATATGTTTTACCATTAACTAAACTACCCAGATTGTTCGAATTACTATATGCAATGATCACATCATTATTGCCAGCATTTTTAGTCCAATTTAAAACTATGGCATTACAATTATTGGTTACTTTAAAAGAATCTACAGCAGCAATATTTAAACTATTATAAATAGATTGAGCTTTAATTAAAGCCTTGTAAGCATTGAGTCTGCCTGTGCCAAGTAAACCAACAAACGCAGGATTCAAGGAGTCTATATTATCAGTTGTTGAAAGCAAAATATCTCTTATATCACTGGCTGATGCTTTGCCAGAAAGCTTTGATGCAATGAGTGCTGCAACACCACTTACATGCGGACAAGCCATGGATGTTCCATGATCGCCTGTGTAGCCACTATTAGAGGTGGTACTCCAAATTTGTGAGGCACTGGAGGAATTATAATCACCACCAGGTGCAGCAATATCAACCCAGGATCCAAAGGTGGAATAATTAGCTTTTGTGTCCCTGTTATTTGTTGCGGCCACACAAATTACTCTATCATAAACAGATGGATAATACCTGATATCTCGGCTAAGATTACCTGCTGCAAAAATAACCAAACCTCCCTGTATGGCATTACCACCACCATATTCAATAAAATAATCAATGGCATCCATTACTGAAATTTCATAAATATCTTCAATATCATATGCCCAGCTATTACTGCTAATAGCTGCTCCTTTATCGGCAGCATAAACAAACCCTTCGGCTAGTCCCGCACTTCTATTCCCGAGAAAAATTTGCATACTCATTAATCGTACACCACTATTTAAACTGCCATCGCCACCAGCAATTCCACTAACACCTATGCCATTATTATTTACTGCTGCAATGGTTCCAGCAGTATGGGTACCATGATACCCCATCATAATATTTGTATCGTTACTGATAAAATTAAAACTCTTTCCTACAGCAATATTTTGTGCTAAATCTGGATGATTTAGTTGAATGCCCATATCATGAACAGCTACCAACACATTGGGTTTACCTGTTTCAATATCCCAGGCATCGAACAATTGAATGTCTTTACCAATAGTACCATTTCCCTGACCAGTATTTTTGTAACTCCATTGTTGATTAAGTAAGGGGTCATTGGGTACATACTCGATGGCATCATGATGAGATTGGCTTTCTTCCCTAAGTAGCAACCTGTTTGGATTTGGAGAGATTGATTCGTTCCCCGCAACGATGTTAGCATTACACGCTTTATCATCATCCAACAAATGCTTTTTATAAACAGGCTCTACAACTTCAAACAAATTAGTTTTCTTTAACAATGTATATAGAAGCTGAACACTATTTGTTGAATCAAACTCAATAGTAAACCATAAATCTAAACCATACTTCTGATGTTTTTCAAGCAATTCATTCTCTTTTAACACATTGCTAAAAAGCGATTTGAAACTATTAAAATGATACCCTTGTGAAAGATGATTTAAGTCTGTATTATTAAATACTATTTGATGATCAGATGTAACAATAGCATTACTTTGAGCAATATGGAAACGATGGAATTTTACAGAAATTTTGCCAGCTTCAAAAGCATTATTGCCCAGAGCCATTACATTTATAGTAGGCAGCTTACGATTATTATTGAGCTGGGCATGAGCAATACCAACAAAAAACAATAAGATGAACCAGCTAAATTTCTTTGCCATAATTTTTAAATGGTTGTAAAAATAATATAAACCAATCTAGAAGTTCATGGATAGAAATAATATGAGAAAGATTAATGCAGCAGCATGTAAAAAACAATCAACCGAATGCTAGACTAATTCTTATCACTCAATAAATACAAGCAAGCCATTCTTACCGCAACGCCATTTTCTACCTGATTAAGAATAATAGATTGTGTTCCATCTGCAACATCGCTATCCAGTTCTACGCCTCGGTTTATTGGGCCAGGGTGCATGATGGTGATTTCTTTACCAAGACTTTCTAATAATTTTCTGCTAACACCGTAAGATAAATTGTACTCTCTTAAAGAAGAGAATAGAGGTTGGTTTTGACGTTCTAGTTGAATACGTAATACATTGGCAACATCGCACCACTGCAATCCTTTTTTAATATCATATTCTACGTTAATATCAAACGCTTCTTTGATATACTTTGGAATTAAAGTGGGTGGACCAACAACAGTAACATTGGCACCCATTTTTTTTAACAGATAAATATTACTCAATGCCACACGGCTATGCATAATATCGCCTACCAATGCCACATTCAGGCCTTTCAAACTACCAAATTTTTCTGTCATGGAATAGGCATCTAACAATGCCTGAGTGGGATGCTCATTAATACCATCGCCTGCATTTAAAATAGCAGCCGGAATATGTTTTGCCAAAAAATGTGGAGCTCCACTAGCACTATGACGCATCACTACCATATCTACCTTCATACTTAAAATATTATTCACAGTATCGAGCAAGGTTTCTCCTTTGGCAGCACTAGAGCCACTTACGGCGAAATTAATGGTATCGGCACTCAATCTTTTTTCAGCCAGTTCAAACGAAATTCTGGTTCTTGTAGAGTTTTCGTAAAATAAATTTACAATGGTAATATCTCTAAGCGAGGGAACTTTTTTTATGGGTCTTTGTAAAACCTCTTTAAATTCTTTTGCAGTTGAAAGAATGGTTTCAATATCTTCTTTTTGTAAATCTTTAATGCCCAGTAAATGCTTAGTAGATAGTTTCATTTATTTTTTAGATGACGTTAATCTGAACTCACAAAATCGAGCAAAGTTAATCGGATGGAGCTATAATTAAAATAAATTACAAACTAATTTCAACCGAAATACAATTGCCATCAACTTGCTTAGTCTTTAATAAACTTCAAGACCTGCTTTTTATTGGCAGTAATGATGCTAGCTATATATAGTCCATTTTTAAAGTTACTGATATCAATGGTATTGAGACCCACACTTAGGTTTTGATTTTTTAGCTGCTTGCCCAACAAATCGGTTATTACAATTTCTCCCTGACCTACTAAAAAGTCTATATTCAAATATATGGACGAATGAGCAGGGTTTGGATATACTACTACATGACTCGCTCCAGTAAAATCTGTTTCGGGTGCAGATGTTCCTTTATGCACAATGCAAGCATAACCAAATCCGGTAACCGATCTGCTATTTGAACATCCAAACGAATTGGTGATGCTATAAGTTATACTTCCGGCACCAAGAGCATCAATAGTTACCAATCCAATACTTGAAACATAAGCTGCACCCGTTGAACTCCAGATGCCGCCAGTGGGTGTGCCAACAACTGTAAATGATTTACCATAACAAAAGCCGCCTGTTGGTGCACCATATTGTGGATTGCTTGTTCCTGCCGCATAGGCAATAGAAGGTACTGGTGGTAAAGGGTTTACCGCAACATTCATAATATTAAAACTACTGCATCCAAACTCATTGGTAATGGTATATTTGATAACTGCATTTCCAACACTGGAACCTGTTACCAATCCACTATTTGATACGGCTGCTTTACCTGCTATGCTAGACCATACAGCGGTATTATTGGGTAACAGCACTGTAGTATTATTTAGCTGGGTTGTTGAACCCACACATACATGATTGATGCCCGTAATAGGTTGAATATTTGGAACACCACTTACAGTGAAATTAGTTGTGGCAATGCTGGTGCAACCAGTGCCATTGTTTACTGTATAATTAATTACGGTTGTTCCAAGACCTTTAACTGTAATTTTTCCTGCATTGCTAATTGTAGCAACATTTACATTACTGCTACTCCAGGTGCCTCCAGTAGTGGTATTTGAAAGATTCGTAGTAGCATTCATAGGACCACAACTGTTTGTAGTTCCGGTGATAGCTGCAATGCTGGTGCTGGTAGCAACCGTGGTTACATTTGTATCGGATGAAGCGGATAAACCAGGATCGGCATAAGCAATAATATAACTACCGCTTGTAGCTGGATAAGTAGTGATGACATTAAAATTACTTAGTATGAGACCTTTGAATGCAGTTGTTATACTAGCACTACTTGCAAATGTTGAAGAGCTTTCCCCTGTTAATACTCCTTTGATTGCAAACAATACATTATAGTCTCCATTCACTTCCCTGATATACCCATCGGCAGTGGTATCTACCAGATAATAAACACCGCCAGCAGGACTTCCACCGGTAATAGTAGCATTGGTGCAACCACGTTTACTGGTTGTCATAGTAGTATTGGTTTTAACAGTACCTGCACCTCTCACAGAACGAATATCGGTTTCTGTGCCTGCTAACAATTCATCATAAAACAGCACATTAATATCGGTGCCCACTGGTACACTATAGTATAATGCTTCTCCTTTACGTGAGGTATAGGTTGCATGAAACTTTATGATATCCCAATAAATTTTATTACTAAAGGCATAAAAGATAGTATCTCCATTCCACGACACAGCATTATACCCTCCTACTCTGCTGGTATCTACAACACTACTAGTCCAGGTATTTCTTACAGTTCTGCTAATAGCAAAATGAATGGGATATTCGTGATGAAGACTGGCATTATAAAAAGCTCCCACAGCCACAATCGTATCTTTACTTACTATATGAATATCATTGATGGAAATCAATGAAGAAGATGCACTGTAAATAGGTTCGCTGCTAACAGACCAGCTTGTTCCATTCCATTGTGCTTTATACATTCCTTTCGTAATAGGTGTTGTGGCGTTATCATAATCAACACCAATATAGGCGACTACTTTACCACTATCAATAGTCATTTCAATATCATTCACATTCACATCCTGTCCTGTAACACTGGCATTGATTAAAAGTTGCTGCCAGGTATTACCATTGTTTAAAGAATAGAAAACACCACCCCTGCCACCATTGTATAATTTATATCCAGCCATTACAATTTCTTTGGTATTACCCCCAACTGCAATGGTTGTAATTCTTGGGCTGAAGTTCGAAAAATTATAGGGTGCATTTTCGGCAGAAAAAACCTGGTTCCAAGCGGTGCCTCTGTTGGTTGTTTTATATACCCTTGAATTACCTACATAAACAGTATCTGCATCTATCATTTGTGTTGAATAATATGGCGAACCATCGTTATTTGGATAGATGGCATTACTCCAGCTTTTTGCAGCAGTATTATAATTGGTTACATATCTGATACCAGTTTTACTAGCCAGCCAACCTACATTTTTCGATGGTTCCATATCAAAATCGTTCACCTGAACTGCATTGATACCATTATCAATCTCGGTAATAACCGAACCACTGTTTTTACTAATGCCTAAACCCTGATCGGTAGTTAATAAAACCACGCCACCTGTAATAGAATTTTCTCTTGCAAACAAAACGGATCCATCATTTGGATGGGTTTCAAAACTGGTATTGCCAAAGTTGAACCAACTACCAGATGCACCTTTATTGTTGCTATATGCCGAACCAAAATATACATAGTAATTACCCAATGTTGTTGGTCTGAAATCAATATTGAAACCAGCTATACCTGCAATACCAGTAGATATGGTGGTAAAGGCAGTATTGAATGCAGTAGCTGTAGCCATGAGCTTTTCTGTATTATCGTTTCCTCCCACAAACACAGTTCCATCGCTATATACATTAAAGGCTCTCCAGTTGCCAGAGCTGGACAAACCAGGCATGGGATCAATAGTTGTGGTAGCCAGATTGATTCCTGCACTAAAACTACCGCCAAATTGTATCGCTTGTGGGTCGTTTCCTTCTCTAAAACCATATAACTTATCATCGTATCCAGCAACAAGGGAATTATAAGGTGTCCCAGCAATAATGGTAGATGAAGTAATCGTAATATTACCACTAGCATCTAAATTACCTACCGAAAAAGTATTACCACCATTGCTACTTAAAGTAAATATTTTATCCCCTTTAATTAATATGTCTGTAAACCCCACCGATGCCACAGCTATAGTGGCTGTGCTTGCAGTTAAGCTGGATGAATAAATATTTCCATTGGCAATAAAGAATACTTTTTGCGAGGTTTGATGATAGGCTATTTTTTGAATACCGCTACCAAAACCAGCAGCAGAATTAGCACTAGGCAATACCATAAAACTATCTACATGAACCGTGCCACCAGTTGCAGGAATAATACCATTGGCATAGAAAATAGAATTGGCACTTTGAGTGGCAACAATAATTCTAAAAGTATCGGTACCACTGTTGTTAATAGGCGAACCTTTAATGGCATTGATGGTGCCACCAAATACATTTTCTACATTAGCAACTGTTTGTGCATTTGCAATGTGAAGTGTAACAAAAAAAAGAATGAGGGTTAAAATCTTTTTCATACAATGTGTTTTACGATGTAAAAGTATTACTTGCTGCTACTGTGTAATCACCCAAAAGTATGAAATTAAAGAACTTGCAACATAAATAGGTGTATTTCTACTCCACCGCTAACTTCTTCACATATTCTCCCTCTATTCCAGTAGCTTTTAAGAAGTAAATACCTTTTGGCAATGGTGTATTATTTTTTAGATTCATGTTGAAGGTATTATTTCCTTTAATAGCCTCACAACTTTGTTGGAAGATAATTCTACCTTGTGCATCACTTAATTCAAAGAGAATGGTTTTGTTTGTTTTACAAATCATATTCACTTTAACATCTCCACTAGTAGGGTTTGGCGAAACAACCCATTGTTCAGTGTTTGGAGTTTGGAGTTTTTGTTGTTGTTGTGTTAAAATAATACTATGCTGATTAAAGTATTTATCCCAGGCAGCAATGTCGGTAATTGCATCACTAATTCCAAATTCCCAATTCCTTTTTGTTTTAGCACTAAAGTAAACAATTCACTTCCATCATCCATTGTGTTTTCTTTGGCGGTTTTATCTGTCCATAAGAAACTGATGTTTCCATTTTTATTAGCTTGCTTATAATTAAAATCAATACCTAGTTTATTGTTTTCAATACCAACAAATTCATAGTCATTGTTGTTGAAATGAAGGTGTATTGCATCGCAACAAGCTCTTTAAAATTATTTGCAGTAATGCTAACCTTTATAGGGTTTTGAACCCTATAAAAGGTTTAAACAATCAAAGGAGGCTGCATCTTGCATAATTAGAAATCCCTGCAGAAAGCAAAACCTAGGAATAGGCTCTCATTCTCAGGAATGACCACTTATTCCCAGGAATGGCAGCTCATTCCTGAGCTGGAATCACTCATTCCTGAGCGGCAACAATTGCCGCTTGAGAATGACCAACTCCAACCCGCGAATGAACCATTCCAGCTCAAGCGGCAATCACTCATTCCTGGGAATGACAGTCCATTCCTGAGCGGCAACAGCTCCAGCTTGAGAATGAAGACTCTATACAAACATTTTGAGAAAATAAACCAGGGCATTTGTTTATGCTTCTACGGTAGAAAAAAGCTAGGAATGAACACTTATTCCCAGGAACAGATGATTCGTGGTTGGGAATGAACGGTTCGTGGTCGACCACGAACAACCTGTACTCAACCACAGACTACTCGTTCCTTGTTACAGGTCACTCATTCCGAGGAGCGAGTGACCTGTGGTCGACCACGAATCACTCGTGGTGAACCACCAGCAAGCTGTACCGAACCACAAGCAGTTCGTTCCTGAGTACAAGTGATTCATTCCTGGGAATGGAAGCCCATTCCTGAGAACGGGTGATCTGTGGTTCACCACGAATCATCTGGAAAAGAGGTGTGCATATAACTTTTCGAAACCTTGATAATCCCGAAGGGATTGCATGTTTATAATACTATATGTGAAAATTTTTGCGACCCCTAAGGGGTCGTATGTACTATTTTGTAACATATTTTCTATAAACATTCCACTCCTTTGGAGTGAAAAACAAGGTTTCGAATAGTTATGAGGTACACTCATAACCGCTCGAAACCTTGATAATCCGAAGGGATTGCATGTTTATAATACTATATGTGCAAATTTTTGCGACCCCTAAGGGGTCGTATGTACTATTTTATAACATATTTTCTATAAACATTCCACTCCTTTGGAGTGAAAAACAAGGTTTCGAATAGTTATGAGGTAAACTCATAACCGCTCGAAACCTTGATAATCCGAAGGGATTGCATGTTTATAATACTATATGTGCAAATTTTTGCGACCCC
>CANGOT010000067.1 GCA_947455425.1 Chitinophagaceae bacterium
TACCCATTAGCGAAATGGTAAAATGCAATTTCTTGTTCTTTGGAACATCAATGGCATTGATTTCAGTTTTCAAAGATGCAATTAAACCTTCATAATATTTTTTAAATTCTTTTGCATCTGTCATTCTATTGGGAATAGTTTGCAAACCAGATTGTAAGTCTCTATAAATATCAAATAAATCGTTTACATATTGAATAATATTACCCAGTTTATACCAACAATTTTCTTCGTGAACAGATGCTTGATGGTCTAAATAAAAACTACAAAGCAATACAGCATTGCCCCCTTTTTCTAAAGTAATGTGTTCAATTTCTTTGTTAGAAATACTTGTATCAAACTGTTTTCGAGAAGCCACCTGCACATCATATTCCTTTTTTAACACACTTAAATATTGCTCTTTATTTCTCACATAATTTAAAATAAGCAAATGAGCGTTTAAAGAAATCCGTTCGTTAAAATTCTCAGCCTTGTAAGCATTTGAAGCAAATGTGATATTAAAAATCTCATCATCATTCAATTCTTGTCTATCAAAAAAATTATCGAAAACACTGCTGCAAATAAAGTAATGCAGTAACCGTTCACATTCTTGCCTATTTGTTTTTTTTTGATGCAAATGCAAGAAGGCATCGCAAATAGCAGGCACTTTTAAAGAGTAGTAAAAAATAATTTTTTTAAAAGTTCTTTCATCAAAGCTTCCATTAAATTCTTTTTCTAATTGATGCAAGAAGTCTGTTCCCCATTTTGCTTCTTTTTTTTGATGCAGAAGAATATAGAAAGTTCGATAGATTAATATGTAAATAAACCTAAAAAAATACATTGCTGCAAATTAAGGTTGTTGCAATAAAATATCCGTGAAAGGTTTTTCACACATTTTATTAAATAAAAGAGGCTACAATTTCTTGTAGCCTCTTCATTAGGATTATTTAACCCCAGTTCGCTTTAGCACCAACACTGTACTATCTTTATTTGTAATAGAAACAAGAGAATCACTTTGAAATGTAACGATAGATGTTTCTAAAGTAGAATCTTGTTTAATAATTAAAGAATCTTTGTTTAAAACATAGTATTGCATTTCTGTTGTTGTTGGAGAACTTATCTGCAAAGTACTGTCAGCATTGAATTGAAACATGGTGTTTGAATCTGCCAAAGCATATACCAATAAACTTAAACTACCGGAGTCTTTATTATTGTAGATACTATCAATTTTCCAGGCACCAACAATGTTTACATCTTTTTTGTGAGGTAATGGTGGATTACAAATTCCATTACTTACAACAACATAAACAATAGTGCATAAAGCTGCTGCTACCACAAGGGCAACAATGATTTTAGTTTTCATTTTTTTAAATTTTAAATAGTGAAGAAAAATAGTTGCAGCTGCACTAGTTGATACTACTTCATAAAAGAATGTAACCTAAATAAAATGTTAAAATTTTCATAAAAAATAAAACCAATAAAGTTTATATGATTTTATTTCTTCACCAACCAATAACACAAACCCTTTTGTTTTGATTCGTGCTAACAATGGTCAAGTTTTTTGCTGAATCCTATTTTATGTGTAGAATACTACATTTGCAGCAATGAGCGATTATAAAAAATTAAGAATAATATTTTTAGGAACACCAGAGTTTGCAGTAGCGTCTTTAAATGCTTTGGTGCAAGCAGGTTGTAATATTGTTGGAGTAGTTACAGCTCCAGATAAACCAGCCGGACGTGGACTACAACTACAACAAAGTGCTGTAAAAAAATATGCAGTAGAACATCAATTGAAAGTATTGCAGCCAGAAAAATTAAAGAATGAAGATTTTATTAACGAACTACAACAACTACAAGCCGATGTGCAAATTGTTGTTGCATTTAGAATGTTGCCATTGATAGTGTGGAATATGCCACCCATGGGAACAATTAATGTTCATGGTAGTTTGTTACCGCAATATCGTGGTGCAGCACCTATCAATTGGGCTATTATTAATGGAGAGAAACAGACTGGTGTTACCACCTTTAAACTAAAACACGAAATAGATACTGGCAATATTTTAATGCAGGAAATAATTGCTATTGATGAAGATGAAACAGCTGGAACATTGCATGACAAAATGAAAGATATCGGTGCGAATCTTTTAGTGAAAACGATTCAACAAATTGCTGTAAATAGTATTGAAGAAATAGAGCAACATCAAACATCAAATATTGAACACTTAACTTTAAAACATGCTCCTAAAATATTTACAGAAACCTGCAAAATAGACTGGACAAAAAATGTTGATGATGTTTATAATTTAATCAGAGGCTTAGCTCCTTATCCTGCTGCATTTACAATGCTACAGAACAAAACGCTTAAAATATTTTCGTGCAGTAAAATTACAGAGCAACCCACACAAGATACAGGCAGTTTTATTACCGACCACAAAACCTATTTAAGATTTGCATGTAGCAATGGATATATTGATGTTAAAGAACTGCAATTAGAGGGAAAGAAACGTATGCCAGTAGAGGATTTCTTAAAAGGGTTTAGAGGATAATTCTAACTCATTCCATTAACAGATTTTCTTACATAGGATCCACATCCACAATAATATTCACAGCTCTGTAACTAGCGTGATTTTGTATAATAACAGTTTGCTGTTGAATTTGCATTTTACAGTTTTCTATTAACTTATTATTCTTAGGCAGCTTAAGTTGTAACTCCCATAGATATTGGTTTCTAACCCTGTCAACAGGTGGCTGAGCAGGACCATTAATACAATCTTTAAAATGCACTTGTAAGCCCTTTACCATAATATTGGCTGCTTCTTCGGCTATGTGTTTTTCCTTGTGTTTAAAGGTTAAATTAATGATGCGATAAAAAGGGGGATAATGATACGCTTTACGACTTTCTAGTTCATAGTTAAACAGTTTTTCATAGTCGTGTGCTTTTACAAAGTGCAGTACAGGATGATGCATATTACTAACTTGTATCAATACTTTACCAGCACCATCTTTACGTCCTGCACGTCCACTTACTTGTTCCATTAATTGAAATGCACGTTCATTCACCCTAAAATCTGTGAAGCTTAAAATACCATCGGCATCAACAATACCCACAAGATTTACGTTTTCAAAATCAAGACCTTTCACCACCATTTGTGTTCCTACTAAAATATCCAAACGATGTTGTTCAAATAGTTTTATTAATGTGTCGTGATCATTCTTTCCTTTCACAGTATCCCAATCCATTCTGGCGATTCGAGCATTGGGTAATGCTTCAGCAACAAGCTCTTCGAGTTTTTCTGTACCAAAATTTTTAAACACAAAATCGTGAGAACCACAAGCAGCACAAGTTTGAATCACTGGATAACTTGTGCCACAGTAATGACAACTTAATTTATTCTTTGCCTTATGAAATGTAAGTGTAACATCGCAATGATTGCATTGAGGAATCCAACCACAGGTTTTACAAAGTATGTATGGAGAATAACCCCTACGATTTTGAAATAATATCGCCTGCTTTTTATCGGCAATAGTTTGTTGCATCGCTTCAAGTAGTTGTGGCGACAGCGGAATCTTTCCTTTCTCTTTTGTTACAATTTTCTTCAGATCAATCAATTCAATTTCTGGCAGTGCCACATTGCCAAATCTCTCGTCTAATCTTACCAAAGCATACTTGCTTTGTATGCAGTTAAAATAGGTTTCAATACTTGGGGTTGCACTACCTAATAATACTTTTGCATTAAAAAGCGATGCATAATAAATGGCGGCATCTCTTGCATTGTATCGTGGTGCAGGGTCTTGTTGTTTGTAGCTTGGGTCATGCTCTTCATCAACAACAATTAACTGCAAATTTTTAAAAGGAAGAAACAAAGCACTTCTGGCACCCAACACAATTTTAACATCGCCACTTTTTACTTTATTCCAAATTTCAACCCTTTCGTTGGGGTTAAACTTGCTATGATAAATGGCTATATTGCCACCAAAATGTTTTTGAAGTCTGCGAATAATCTGGGTTGTTAAAGCAATTTCAGGCAACAGGTATAATGCTTGATTTCCTTGTTCCATAAGGGCTTCAAGCAGTTTAATATAAAGCAGCGTTTTGCCACTTGCAGTTACACCATGCAACAAGCAAACATTTCTTTCAGCGAAAGCATTTTCAATTTGTAACAATGCAGTTTTTTGTGCAACAGATAAATCAAAATCAATCGATACATCTTTTGCCAAAGATTTAATTCTATCTGCTGCTCTTTTTTCTGCGATTAAAATTCCTTTATCAATAAGTCCTTTAAGTTGTGCTGCTGTTGCATTTGATTTTTTCAAGAGCTCTGATTGACTTACTTCACCTTCAGTTTTAATTAAATGCAAATAAGATAAAAGCAACTCCATTTGCTTGGGTGCTTTGCCAAAATTATTAAGCAAATCACTTAATGCATCATCGTTATTATAAATCGAATTTAAAAGAATATAAGTCTCGGTTTTAACTTTAAATTTTTCTTTTAATTCTTCCCACACATAGCAAACTTTTTTGTCGATAAGCTTTTTAATAACAGGATAAACATTCGATGAATCCAGTAGTTGCTGCACTTCACTCATCTTTAGCTCTTTCTTAATTTCCAGTGCTTGTGCAACAATGTACTCATTATCTGTAAACAGGCTTCCGTCATTTAAATCAACATCGGTTTCATCATTCCAAATAACAATTGTTTCGCTGTTGAGTTTAAGATTGGCTGGCACCGCAGCTTGCATTACATCGCCCTCGCAACACATATAATATTGTGCGATCCATTCCCATAATTGCAACTGTTTTGGGTGAACTAAAGGTTCTTCATCTAAAATATTCAAAATCTCTTTAGGGTCAAACTTTTCGGGCTTTGTAGTCGTTAGATTTTTAATAATTCCAGCATATTTTTTATTCCGTAATTGCACCTCAACCCTTTGTCCAACTTGTGCTTTACCTGCCCAATGTTTTGGAATACTCCAGGTATAATTCAATGGCAATGCCAATGGAATAATAACTTGTGCATACAAGCTTGCAGTGGATGAAAAAAGCACTTCACTCTCTTTTTCGCTAACTGCAAACTGCTTTATTTGATATGTATGATGAAAACACATTGAAGCGAATATAAACGATGAAACAATAAACTGAACTTTCAATCTTTTAAAACACAAACCACAAACTCTTTTATATTTGCCCACTATGGCAAAGGCTCAATCCGAAACCCCCTTAATGCAGCAACACAAGGCTATCAAACAAAAATACCCTGATGCTATTTTATTGTTTCGTGTGGGAGATTTTTATGAAACCTTTGGGCAAGATGCTATCAATGCCAGTGCTGCACTTGGCATTACACTTACCAAAAGAAATAATGGCATAGACAATAGCAATGAACTGGCAGGTTTTCCGCATCACGCATTAGATACTTATTTACATAAACTGGTGAAAGCAGGTTATAGAGTTGCTATTTGCGACCAACTTGAAAATCCAAAAGAAGCAAAAGGTATAGTTAAACGTGGCGTTACAGAGCTTGTAACACCAGGTGTTGCCACCAACGATAAACTGCTTGAACATAATACCAACAATTTTCTTGCTGCTGTTCATTTTACAGAAACTTCACTGGGCATTGCATTTTTAGATATCAGTACTGGCGAATTCTTTGTGGCAGAAGGTGATGAAGAATACATTGATAAATTGCTTCAAAGTCTTAAGCCTGCTGAAGTTATCTTTCAGCGTAGTTATCAAAAACAATTTAAAGAAGTATTTGGTGTTAAGTTTTATACCTACACACTGGAGAGTTGGATTTTTGAAGAAGCTTTTGCTACAGAAAGTTTATTGAAACATTTCCAAACACATTCTTTAAAAGGATATGGTGTTGAAAATATGCATTATGGTGTAGTAGCTGCTGGTGCTATTTTATATTATTTAAAAGAGACCGAGCATCCTAACCTGCAACATATTACTGCTATTCAACGAATAGAAAGAGATGATTTCTTATGGATGGATAGATTCACCATTAGAAATCTTGAAATTCTTAATAGCAGTTCTGGTGAAGGAAATAGTTTACTGAAAGTGTTGGACAATACAGTATCTCCTATGGGAGCAAGACTGTTGAAACGTTGGACAGTATTGCCTTTGAAAGACATCACTAAAATAAATGAAAGACTGGATGCTGTTGAATATTTCATTAAAGATGTTGATAACAGAAATAAATTAACGACGGCAATAAAAGTTTGTGGAGACATTGAAAGATTGGTAAGTAAAATACCAATGAAGAAAATCAACCCACGTGAGGTAATGCAGTTATCAAAAGGATTACAGCAAGTTGAGGTAATCAAATCAATTTGCCAGTCTGTGGCAAATCCTTATCTGCAAAGGCTTGCAGACGGGTTGAACACCTGTCATTTTATTTGTCAGAAAATACAGGATGAATTAAATGAGAATCCACCCATTGCTGCAAATAAGGGCTCTGTAATTAAAGAGGGCATTCATAGTGAATTGGATGAACTAAGAAATATTGCCAGTGGTGGTAAAGAGTTTTTATTAAATATACAGCAAAGAGAGTCTGAAAAAACGGGTATTAGTTCTTTAAAAATAAGTTTTAATAATGTGTTTGGTTATTATTTAGAAGTAACCAATCTGCATAAAAGCAAAGTGCCAGTCGATTGGATTCGCAAGCAAACACTGGCTAATGCCGAGCGTTATATTACTCCAGAATTAAAAGAATACGAAGAGAAAATTATTGGAGCAGAAGATAAAATACTGGCAATAGAATTAGATCTGTATAGCAAGCTATTACTGGCTTTGCAAGATTATATAGCTCCTTTGCAGGTGAATGGAAATATTATTGCAACACTGGATTGCTTAATTTGCTTTGCAGATAATGCATTAAGATTTAATTATAAAAAACCAGAGTTGCACAATGGGCTCGAATTAGAATTCACCGAAAGTCGGCATCCTGTTATTGAAAGGAATTTACCTGCTGGTGAAAGCTATATTGCCAATGATATTATTCTTAACGAAACTGACCAACAGATTATTATTTTAACTGGTCCGAATATGAGTGGTAAAAGTGCTATCCTTAGGCAAACAGCACTCATTACACTAATGGCTCACATCGGAAGTTTTGTATCTGCCAATGCAGCTAAAGTGCCGTTAACAGATAAAATATTTACACGTGTTGGAGCGAGTGATAATTTAAGTGGTGGAGAAAGTACGTTTATGGTAGAGATGAACGAAACAGCTTCTATTATTAACAATATCTCCCAACGCAGTTTAATATTATTGGACGAAATAGGAAGAGGCACTTCTACCTATGATGGAATCAGCATTGCCTGGAGTATTGTTGAACATTTACATGCGTCTGTTCACCAGCCAAAAACATTGTTCGCAACCCACTATCACGAATTGAATGAACTAGAAGAGAAATTACCACGAGTAAGAAATTATCACGTTACCAATAAAGAAATTGCCAATAAGATTATTTTCTTAAGAAAACTTGCTTTGGGTGGCAGCACACACAGCTTTGGTATTCACGTTGCAAAAATGGCTGGAATGCCACCAGAGTTGATTGCAAGAGCCAATGAAATTTTGAAGCAATTAGAGGAAAGGCAGGAGTCTGTTAATCAGGAAGTCATTCAGTCAGAAAGCAGTGAGAAACAAGAAACGAGAAATATTCCAACTGTTGAAAACCTAAGTTCAAAAATAAAATCACTTTCAAATACCAAAATGCAATTGTCCATATTTGATGCACATTCACAAGTATTTGATGATATCAGAAAAAAACTAGCTGATATTGATATCAACAGACTAACACCTGTAGAAGCATTGATGAAATTGAACGAGATTAAAGGGATGATCAAGTAGATTTACAAGTCTTTTAGTAATTCTTTCAATCGCTTCATCCCATCTGTTGCAGTTGCTTCAATAGCTATAAGATTTTTAATTCCTGAGGTTGAAGGAATGTTTTTATCAATGATAAACTTAGGACAGTTTTGTGGTGCATAATTAATGAGGGAAGCTGCTGGATACACTTGCAATGAAGTCCCTATTACAACAAAAATATCAGCACTGTAAACTATATCAATTGCTTTATCTAGCATGGGCACCGCTTCTTCAAACCAAACAATGTGTGGGCGAAGTTGCCCGCCATCTATTGCTTTATCTCCAACATTAATGTCACTTCTTATTTCAAAAGTATTTTGAGTGTTATAAACACTTCGCATTTTAAAAATTTCACCATGCAAATGCAAAACATTGCTACTTCCCCCACGTTCGTGCAAGTCATCAATATTTTGTGTAATAATATATACTTCAAAATCTTTCTCAAGTTCTGCCAATGCAATATGTGCTGCATTTGGTTGAGCTTTTGCAACATCTTTTCTTCGCATATTATAGAAGTCTAAAACCAATTGCGGATTGGCTGCAAATCCACGTGGCGTAGCAACTTCATAAACATTATAACCCTCCCAAAGACCATCACTATCTCTAAAAGTTTTTAGTCCACTTTCTGCACTAATGCCAGCACCTGTAAGCACAACAAGTTTTTTCATCTTTAATTGATGTATTCAAGGGTTTACATATTTCTCACTTCAACAATGAGGAACTTTAAGTAGTTGGTATTTTCCATTCCCCACACAATGGGATGGTCGGCTGCTTGTGCATTAAACACTACTTGTTTTATTTTCTTGCGGGCATCTTTAGCAGCCAGTTGAATTGTATGAAGAAATAATTCTGGCTGCACCAAATTGGTGCAACTTGATGTTACTAAGAAACCTCCATTTTTAATGAGTTTCATTCCACGAAGGTTAATTTCTTTATAACCAGTAATTGCCTTTTGAATGGTCTCTCTGCTCTTTGTAAATGCTGGTGGGTCAAGCATAACAACGTCGTATTTCTTTTCTTCTTTACCCCAGGTTTTAAGCACATCAAAGGCATTCATTGCTTCGAATTTGCAAATTTGATCCAACCCATTTAAAGCTGCATTTTTATTGGCTTGTGCTACTGCATTTTCGCTAATGTCAATTCCAAAAACAGATTTTGCACCATAATGTGCAGCGTGAATTTCAAATGTTCCTGTATAAGTAAATGCACCCAACACATCAGCACCTTTTACAATATGCTGTATTGCTCTTCTATTATCTTGCTGGTCTAAGAAATAACCAGTTTTTTGTCCGTTTTCAATATCAACATTAAACTTCAATCCATTTTCATTAATGATGATATTCGTATCAAATGGTGCTGATAAAAATCCTTTATGTTGTTGTAATCCTTCCAGCTCACGCACAGGAACATCGTTACGTTCATATATTCCCTTTGGTTTAAAGATAGTCTCCAAAGCCTTTACTATAAAGGGTTTAAACATATCCATCCCTAAAGATAAAGTTTGAATTACAAAATAATCGTTGAACTTATCTATAATCAAAGCCGGCATTTCATCTGCTTCTCCAAAAATCAATCTGCAATTTTCTACATATCCAATTCGTTTGCGATATTCCCAGGCTTGTTTAATTCTATCAAAGAAAAATTGCTCATTAATCTCATCTTTTTTTCTGGTTAATAAGCGAACTATTATTTGGGATTTTGCATTGTAATACCCTCTTCCACAAAACTTATCATCATGATAAAACACATCAACAATATCACCTGCATTAGGTTCACCTATTATCTTCTCAACTTCATTACCAAATATCCATGGGTGTCCATTGGCAATACGTTGTGCTATCTTTTTTTTAAGAATTACTTTTATCATTCAATAAAATCTAGAGAATTAATTTAATTATTTACTACTTCTACCTTCATTGTATTTTTTTGCAGCAGCAATAAAACTTACAAACAGTGGTGCTGGTTTTTCGACAGTACTTTTTAGTTCGGGATGGTATTGAACACCAATAAAGAAAGGATGTTCAGGAATTTCCATTATTTCCACTAATCCTGTTTCTGGGTTAGTTCCACTGGCAATCATTCCAGCGTTTTCAAATTTTACCAAATAATCGTTATTGAATTCATAGCGATGTCTATGTCGTTCTGTAATATTTGTTTTACCATAAATTCTATAGGCCAAAGAATCTTCTTCAATTTCGCAAGGATAAGCACCTAAACGCATTGTACCCCCCATCATCTTAATACGCTTTTGCTCTTCCATCATATTCACAACCGGGTTTGTTGTGTTATTGTTCATCTCAGTACTGTGAGCATCTTTTAAACCAATAACATTTCTTGCAAATTCTATAACTGCCATTTGCATTCCCAAACAAATTCCAAAGAATGGCAAGCCATTTTCACGGGCATATTGTACTGCTATAATTTTTCCTTCAATGCCTCTGCTACCAAAGCCTGGAGCAACCAATAAACCATCTAATCCTTCTAATTTTTCGGCAACATTTTGTTCACTGATAAATTCACTATGAATATCTATTACCCGAACTTTCACTTCATTCATTGCACCTGCATGTATAAAGCTTTCTAAAATACTTTTATATGCATCTTGAAGTTCAATATATTTTCCAATAAGTCCAATGGTGACTTTTGCTTTAGGGTATTTAAGCTTATCAAGAAAAGCTTTCCAGTTTTCAAGATTAGGTTCTGGATAGTTTGTAATGCCTAA
>CANGOT010000068.1 GCA_947455425.1 Chitinophagaceae bacterium
AGCATTTATTAGATTGCTCCCCCAAAAATGGATTTTCTTCAACTGCATTTTTATCACTCTTTTATAAAACGCAGGGATAATCAAAAATTTTTTTTCAAATAAACCATTGTCATATAAAAATAAATCTATTTTATTGAGTTCGCTTTTGATTGAAAGCTCTTTCAAAAAATTAGTTGACAAATTCAAAATCTTATTATCTTCTAAGATTTGATAATATGTTGTAAGAAGTTTTTTTGCAATTTTTTTCTTCGTTGTCAAATACTTTTCAAAAGTTTTTATACTATGATTATATGTAGTTGAAGAGTGGTGTTCACGGTACTTTATTAGCTTCTCATCTAGATGTACAATGTTTCCAAAATATTGGGCTCTATATGCAAAAACAACATCTTCGTGAATAATATTTTCATTTAATTCACCAAATAAATTTATCATTTTTTTATTTAAGCACATAGATGCACCACGCAAACAAATATTTTTTCTGATAGTTTCTTCTATATTATTTTTTGCAAACACTTCGAGCACTTTTATATAGGCTTCTTCTGCAAATATTTCATCAGAGTTTTCATTAATTAAGATGTTGCTATGGTGTATTGCAGCGACTTCATCTTTTGCAAATTCCATTAATCTTTCAACTCTATTTGGCAATGAAATATCATCTCCATCTGCAATTACAATCCAATCTCCTTTAGCTATTTCAAAAACAACTTTATTAAAATTAGCCCCAATTCCTAGGTTTTTTTTATTTCGATTTAAAACAATGGAATGGATTCCTTTATACTCTTTGAGTTTCTCTTTAATTATTTCAAATGTTCTATCAGTTGAAGCATCATCCGAAAAAATAATTTCCAGGTTCTTATATGTTTGGTTTAAAGCACCGTCTATAGCTTCTTTTATAAATCTTTCTGCTTGATAACATCTAACCACTAACGATACTAAAGGTTTTTCAATCATCTTGAAAATAAATTAATAAAATTCGTCTATTAAGTTTGGCGAATTATTTTGACCTCATTCTCCTAAAAAGGCGTTGAAAAATATCTTTTAAAACATAAGTAATTTCCGAAGAAAAAATCAGGTAAAAGAACTTTGTTTTAAAATAGCGTAACGCTAGTAAAAATGCTTTTGTATTATTTCTTTTTATTGCTTTTTTAATCTCAACAAAATATTTAGATGATGAGAAGTTATCGATATCTTTCAACAACTCATTATACCAGATCATTCTTTGTATTCTTATACTGATAGAAGAGTTTGTAACACTACTTGTATGCCTTCGATATACTGCTGTAAAGTCATCAAGTTTATGTAAAGACCCATTTAAAGCACATAAAAAGTATAACAATGAATCGTATGAGTATTTAACAACATTTCTCCAAGATTCTAAATCTACATTTCTTCTAACCATTACAGTTGCTGTTCTTATATACCACCCGCGGTGTAAAAGATAAACAAAGTCAACATCTGTAGGTTCTTCTTCTGTAGTATTTAAAAATTTACCGGTTTCAGAAAAAAAGTCTTTTGCTAAACTATAAACTAAAGAACATTGGGTATTGTTTTCCAAATAATCTGCTTGTTTTTGTAGTTTATATTCATCTATGAAATAATCATCCCCATCTAATATTGCCATATACTTTCCATTACAGGAATTATATGCGTTTATAAAATTGTTTATCATACCAACATTTTTTTCATAGGCAATTAGCCTAATAATGTTTGGATATTTTTTTTGATATTCTCTACAAATTTCTGCAGTGTTATCTGTTGAAGCATCATCAGAAATCAAAAGTTCAAAATCGAAATTTGTTTTTTGCATCAAGACACTTTCTATTGCTTGCTTAATAAATTCTTCATGATTATATGTAATCATTGCAATAGAAACTAGCGGATTATTCATTTTCTATCTAAATTATTTATACAGTATTTTTTGTTAATCTTTAGTACGCCTATCTTATAATAAGACTTTGAGTTTTACTATAAATCAACGTTGATTCTGTCTTTTTCTCTTTAGCATCAACCGTTGATTAATAAATAGTCTTGCAATTAGTTTACGAAAAAATCTTTTATCTAACAGATAATTAAGTTTGAATTGATGATCAGAATATAAAAATAAGTCCATTTCAAAGCCTCGCTTTCTAAATTCCAACTCTTTTAATAATGTATTTGAAAGCTTTAGTATTTTATTGTCAGTGAGAATTTGCTTATGAACAGCTATGAATTTATTAGCCTGATCTTGTTTGATTTTAACATACCATTTAAACTGTGTAGCATCGTGCTGGTAAGAACTAGATTTACTATGCATTCTATACTTCATCAAACAATCATCGAGATGGATAATTTTACCAAGATATTGAGCTCTGTATGCTAGTATTTTATCTTCTTGAACTACATCTGCATTAAATGTTCCAAAAGTATCCAGTACTTTTTTATTAATACACATTGTTGCTCCTTTTACAAACATTCCAGTTCTTATAGTTTCTTCAATATCATTTTTCTCAAAAACTTCAATGCACTTGCTGTAATCTGTTTTATTTCTGTCTGAAATTTCCTCAGATTTTTCGTTAATAAAAAAGCAATTATGGTGTATCAGACCAACATCTTCATTAGCAAATTCCATTAATTTCTCTACTCTATCTGGTAAACTAATATCGTCTCCAGCCGAAACAATTATCCAATCTCCTTTAGCTATATTAAACCATACTTTGCTAATGTGACTACCAATACCTAAATTTTTTGGATTTTGATTTAAAACAATTTTATGAGGCCCTTGATAGTTTTTTAATTTTTCTTGTATTATTTCAAAAGTCCTATCGGGAGAATTATCATCAGAAAAAATAATTTCTAATGGGCTGTATGTTTGACTTAAAGCACCCTCTATCGCCTCTTCTATAAAATTTTCGGCATTGTAACAAATAACTGTTAGTGATACTAATGGCTTAGTCATACTTTTAAAAATCAATTATTATTTAACTGTTTACCCCTTTTTTTGTTAAAAACCGAGTTAAACATGAATATATATTCATTTCTGCAGATGTAAAAGAATAGTGCAATTAAAACAGACCCCAAGACATAAGTTATTGCAGGAGGAAATAGCATTTTTGCCACAATAATTATAGTTATAACAGAGGCATTGATTACAAATGTTCTAATATTTTCTTTAGTGATATAACCATTGAATTTCTTATAAAATATAAATACAATAACTGCCAGATAAATAACAAAATGAAGTACATAGGCCAATCCTAATAATGGAAAGTTTGCCAACCATATTGCCAGTAAATTAAGAAGTAATAGGGTTGAATTTCCAATAAGCTCACCGATAATATATATTTTAGTGGCTCTATGTGCAAGAAAAACATAACCAATTGGCCAAGCAACAACCAAAATAAATGTTCCCGCAACGGTGTAATTAATTAAGCTGTTTGCTGGTAAAAATTTAGAAGAAAACAGTAGGGTAAGAAAAAGTTTTGAAAAAGTTAACATTATAAATAAAAGTGGTGTAACTAAACTCATAGAGATTGCAATTTGTTGGTTCACAAATTTTGCCACCTCTTCAGAGCCTTTTGATACTAGTGCCACTAGCCTTGGATAATAATCGTTGGTGATAGATTGAGTAATAAAGCTGATGTAAGTATAAGTAAACCCTATGGCAACTTGATAATAACCAACAAAATCTTGCCCAAAATTTCTTGCAATACCACCTTTAGAAGTTATGCTTACTATATTCTCTAATAACCCAGACCATGTAGTTGATATACCAATAAGAAAAACTGGTAACATTTGTTTTAATGGCAATCTTTGCTTTGTATTTGGGAGCTCTTTTAGTATTTTTCTGCTTTGAATAAATGTTACTATCCAGCTACCCATGCCTAATGAAAGAACCAAATAAGGAACAGCTTGTACTCCCAAAAAATAAGCTAAGGCAATCCCAACTATCATAGCAATAAAACCCTGCATAGCAGTCCCTTTTGCCAATAACCCTACACGCTGTAACCCTGTTATAAGATTGCCCTGTATAAAGGATCTAAATTTGAAAATAATCGTAATTGAGGCAATTCTTATAAACCAGGTAAATGATTCGTTCTTGACTAACAGCATTGAAATATATGGAGCCAAAAAATAAATGCCAATGACTATTGTTAAAGATATAATTGTATAAATATATCTTAAAGTATTATATGTTTTTTTTACTTGATCATTACTTTCGGTAGAAGCCTTTGCTATGGCTTGCACACCACTTGTTGCAACTCCAAAAGAACCAATTGAACTTACTGTAGTAACAAAATCACTTAATATACCAAAGCTACCGATTCCTGCAGGGCCAACAAAAATTGCTAAAAATTTATTTTTAACGATTGAGAAAAAAATATTAATAACAGAACTTATTGCTATTAGTGCAGTATTTCTATAACTCCTTGCTTTATCGCTCATTAATATTCTTTTTTACAACACAAATAATATTTTGCTTGAAATAAAGTTCCAACAATATTCTATTGTACCTTCTGGTTTTCATATAAATATTATAAACAGTTTTACTACCGTTTAATTAATTTTTTAAGAAATAACTTTTTATAAGAGTTGTTATTTGTGTTATCTCTTCTTCTTTTAATTCATAATAAAAAGGAAGACGCAAAAGACAGTCGCTATAAAAATCTGTTTTATCCAAAATTTTATCATCTTCCTTTTTTGAATAAAACTTAGACTTGTGTAATGAAATATAATGAAAAACTGATGAAATTTTATGCTCTTTCAATAATGAAATAATATCATCTCTTTGTTGCAAATTCTTTGTAACTACATAAAACATATGTGCATTATTAGCAGCATATTTTGGAATGACTGGCAAATTGATTTTATCGCTTTTTTGCAAAGATTCTAGCTCGCTATAATATTGATTCCATTTATTAACTCGATTGCTTTGTATATCTTCTAAACGCTCCAATTGTGCAAATAAAAAAGCTGCAAGAATATCTGATGGTAAAAAAGAACTTCCAATGTCAACCCATCCATATTTGTCTATCTCTCCTCTGAAAAAGGCAGAACGGTTCGTACCTTTTTCACGAATAATTTCTGCACGTTTTTCAAATCTTTCATCATTAATAACTAATAGTCCCCCTTCTCCACATACAATGTTTTTTGTTTCATGAAAAGAGAATGCTGCTAAATGACCAATAGAGCCAAGTGGCTTTTGTATTCCATCGGCACCAGTATAAAAACTATCTATAGCTTGAGCTGCATCTTCAATCACAAAAAAATTGTACTTATTTGCAAGGCTCATAATTTTATCCATATCACAAGCAACACCCGCATAATGAACAGGTACTATAGCTTTAGTTTTTGGAGTAATTAATGATTCAATTGAATCCTCGTCAATACCAGGATGATCTTTTCGGCTATCGCAAAAAACAATTTTTGCACCACGTAATACAAATGCGTTTGCGGTTGATACAAAAGTGTATGAAGGCATTATTACCTCATCGCCTTCTTTTATGTCTATTAAAATGGCTGCCATTTCAAGTGCATCTGTACAAGATGTTGTGAGCAAACATTTTTTAAACCCATATTTTTCTTGAAAAAAATGATGGCATTTTTTTGTGAAAATTCCATCACCTGCAATTTTTCCAGACTCAAAAGCCTGATTAATGTAACTAGTTTCGTTACCTGTAAAGTATACTTTGTTAAAAGGTATATTCATTATAGTGACTTTTTAAAATACTTAAATATTAACAGCTTAGTTTGTAATTGTTATTCATTAAATTTTACAAACTAATTTCCATCAAAGCTCATTCTTTGCCCTTAAAAATTATTGTTATTGAGCACTTGCAAAAAACTGTTTTATAACTTTTGAAATCTGTAGAACTTGTTCTTTTGTCATTCCTGGAAAAAGAGGAATACTCAACATTGTATTTGCTAATTCTTCAGCAATAGGAAAATCGCCTTTTTTGTGACCTAAAAAATTATAGGCGTCTTGTAGATGTGGTGGCACTGGATAATGAATCATTGAGCCAATTCCTTGTTGAGTTAAAAAATGTTGAAGTTCATCTCTTTTGTTTGAACGGATGATATAAAGATGATAAACATGTGTTGCGTTTTGATGAACTTTTGGTATTTTTATTTCCTCCACATTGCTCAGTTCTTCATCATACCAATTTGCAATTTGTTGGCGTTGTTTTGTCCACTCATTTAAGTGCTGAAGTTTTACTGAGAGTAATGCAGCTTGTAATTCATCTAACCTCATATTATGACCAATTATTTCATTATAGTATTTTTTTGATGATCCATAATTACGAAGCGATTTTATCTGAGTTGCATAACTCTCATCGTTTGTGGTAACAGCTCCTGCATCGCCAATAGCTCCTAAGTTTTTACCAGGATAAAAACTCGTCCCATTGATATGACCCCAAGAACCTGCAAGTTTATTGTTATAAGATGAGCCCTGACTTTGGGCATTATCCTCAATTACAAACAGATTATGTTTTTTTGCAATGGCCATTATTTCCTCCATTTCACAACATTGGCCATACAAGTGTACAGGCATAATGGCTTTTGTTTTTGAAGTAATTGCAGCTTCAATTTTTGATATATCTATGTTGTAGGTATCAATATTGGGCTCAACAAAAATAGGGGTTGCACCAATGTATGTCACAGCTAAAGCTGTTGCTATATATGTGTTTGAAGGAACTATAACTTCATCATTAGCATTTACTCCTACTGCCTTCAACGCCAGGTATAAAGCATCTAAGCCGTTGCTAACACCAATTACATGGCTTACCTGATTATAAATTGCATATTCTTTTTCAAAATTGCTAACACTTTCGCCATTTACATACCAATAACTGTCATAAACCTTTTCAAATGCATTCATCATTTCTGTTTTTATAGATGAGTGCATTGGTGAAAAAGATAAAAAAGGGATATTCATTAATTATTATTTATTTAACTACAAATAGTTCTTCTATTTGAACATAATTTTTTGTTTCTATTTCATAAAATCTGTGGGCATACGCTCTTGCACCAAAACCTTCTTTCCAATCTAATAAACCTATATTAATTTTTTTTCCTTCTTCTTCATTTACTATTCCAAAGTCGAAAATTTCTTTATTTGCAAATGTTTGCGAAATAAGGTGATGGAACAGTAAATCTATTGCTCCATTTTTTCTACCTTCATCGCTGGCAGAAATATATTGAGCGTGTGCAACTGTTGGTGTTTCAAATACTGTTGTGCCTGCTAATAACACCCCATTATGCCAAGCCTCAAATTGACGAATTTTACCTGGATTTTTAGCGACTAAGCCCTCAATTTCAATTAAACTGTGTACAGGATTTACACCAAATCTACTTTGCAAATTGGGCGTTAATATTTCGTTCCAAAAGATAGAGAAGTCAATTGTTTCTTTTATTTCAACACCACTTTTTTCTGCTTTTTTGATTGCTCTTCTCCTACGTTCTTGATACTGAATTTTGTTTTGAAGTTTTTGATTGATTGCGTAGGCAACATCAACCCTACTCAACTTTGCTTCAACCAAAAACATTGCGTAGTCAATTTCATCTTGACTCACTGTGCTATAAAATGATGGACTTTGCTTAAAGATAATCTTGTCAATTGCCTGCTCATTTACAAATTTTAAAAGCTCTGCTAAATATTGAATGGAATTCTTTGTTGGTTCGTTTTCTGCAACAATAAAGCCTCCAAATGTTAAACCACTATGGCTAACAATTGTGGTGTTTTTAATGTTTGCAGGAAAAATGGCTACCAATTTTTTTTCATCAAATACCATTAAAGAATAATCTTCAAACCTATCTTTATGGTATTCCATAAAATTTCTGGAAAGCAAAAATTGATTCGTTCTACTGTTTTCCAAAAAAAGATTCCAAAGTTCATAGTCTGTGCTTTGGTATTTCCTAACTGTAATCATTTATTTTATTAGTTTGGCAACTCCAAAACCTGTTGCTCCATTGCTATTGCCATTATAAAACATATATCGTTGGCCTTTAATATCTATTATAGAAGGATAACAAATCATCTCACTATCCCAACCTTCAGCTGATACATCTATTCCAACTTCTGTATCTTTTCTTGTCCACACTAAACCATCATTACTTTCTGCATATCCAATGCGGTACATTTTTTTAACGATTCTTATGCTATACCACATTTTAAAAATGCCATCTTCAAAAATTACACAAGGACGAGCTACTGCAAATTCGCCTTTTGTTTCATCGGGTGCCAGGCAAGTTATATCGTGCATTTTCCAGTTAATAGCATCTGAACTTTCTGCATACCCAATTTTATAATCTAAAAATGGTTTATCCTCAACTGTTATCCATTTTGTCGAAAACCAATGCCACATTTTATATATGCCATTATGAAAAATAACTGTTGGAGCTCCCTGAGAAGTTGGGCGAAAATTATTGCGAGGGAGTATGGGTGCCACACTTGTTCTTTTAAAGCTTAATCCATTATCATCACTTTCTATTAAGCCTGCAAAAAGCATATACGGCACTCTTCCGCAACGCTGATAGCCTACTGTATAAACATACAAATTGCCATCTTTTTTAATGAGGCAACTCGGTACAACACCACTATCATCAAAAGTTCCCAATGCACCAATATCTAAAACGGGTTCTTTAGATTCCCCAACAATCTGTGTTAAATCATCAGCATTCAAATCAATATAACAAATTCTGCAAAAAATTTCTGTATCTGCAGAGCCAAAAAATACCCGAACAATATTTTCTTCTTCAATAAATAATGGTACTGGTAGTTGACCATATTTATAGTTCCACCATTTATCGGCTTTTGGAGCCCAAATCAGCCCAAGTTTTTCCCAGTTCATTTTTTTATTTTTGTTACAAAGACTCTAAAACACAAAATAGTTATATTATTGAATTTCTATTTTTCAAACCCTTACTATTCCGGCTCTACACCAAATGCTTCGTAACTTGATTTGATTCTTTTAGCCGGACTTCCAACATAAATAGAGCCTGGCTCTGTATCACGTACAATGATAGTTCCATTGCCAATGATACTGTCTTTCCCAAATTTTACTCCATCATTAAAAGATGAGTTAACACCCAAGAAAGAACTGCTACCTATTACACAAAAACCAGAAATAACAACATGAGAAGAAATGAAGCAATTGTCTTCGATGATGGTTTGATGACCAATGTGATTACCACTCCAGAGTATAACATTGTTACCAATTTTTACTTTATATTGAATAACATTTTCTTCAAAAATAAAAGTGTTTTCGCCAATCTCTACATTGTGCCAAACGAAAGCGTGGCTGTTTACGTAGCTTGCAAACTTGTAACCTAATGCTTTTCCTTTTTGATACATTGAAGTTCTAATTCTATTGATCTTTCCAAACGAAGCTGCGGCAAACATCTCATATTCGCTTGGTGGATATTTTGCAACAACTTCATCGAAAGCAATAATAGGCAAACCAAGCAAACTATCTGCTGTCATATATTCTTTATCAACAGTAAAAGCTACAACTTCATAAATAGAATCTTGAATGAAATAATCAGCAATCATTTCTGCTGTTTCACCTATGCCATAAACGATTAATTTTTTTTCTTTAGTCATTATTTGTGTAGTTTAAAAAAGTTTGATAATCTCTTATGTAGTCATTTTCTTGATAAGGATGTGATGCCAGTACCAAGCAAATCGAGCCAGATGAAAAGTTTAACTCTGCCGCCCAAATGCCAGGAGGAACGTGCAATCCAGTGTTGGGTTGATTGAGAGAAAATACTTTTTTATTTGCCCCATCATCTACCTCAACATCGAAAGAACCAGAGGCAGCCACTAAAAATTGATGACATTCTTTATGAGCGTGAGCACCTCTATCTTCACCAGCAGGGATATCGTATAAATAAAATACCCTATTTATTTCAAAAGGTACTTCAACATTATTGTTCACAGCTGTTATTTGCCCAGTTCTATCGCCAATTTTTGGCAATAAGATAAGTTTACAGTCTGATATTGAAATTTTATTTCTCATTGTTTAATTGAACGAATGAATCAAAATCGTATAAATAATCTTCTCTTGAATATGCTGTACTAGATAAATGTAAACTCAAAGCATTTGTTGAAAAATTTTCTGTATGCCTCCAAGTTTTTGCTGGTAAATACAAACCATAATAACTTCTATTTAGCGAAAATTTTTGTTTTGTGCCATCAGTATTTGTAATTATTACATCAAAACTACCACTTAATGCAACAATAATTTCTTGTTGTGTTTTATAGGCATGTCCACCTCGTATTTCACCTCCTGGAACACTATAAGTCCAAAAAATTCTCGAAATGGAAAATGGTATTTGATTAGAATGTTGTAGAAACGTTAGGTTTCCTCTTTCATCAATTATTTTCGGGAGTTGAATAATTTGGGGTTGCATTTAAGTATTTACTTTTACCATTTTTCTGTACAAATCAAAATATTCCTGAGCAATCTTTTCTCGATAAAACCGCTTATCATTTTAATAGCAATTAACAA
>CANGOT010000069.1 GCA_947455425.1 Chitinophagaceae bacterium
ATTATTTAAATTATAATAACCTTACAAGCTTATTATCTGCATAAAAAAGGTTCAATTTTAAAATTGAACCTTTTTTGTTTTATTATAATTTGTCATACATATCGTAAAACTGTTTGCTCTTCGCATCGAAAGTGTCATAGGCTTTTGGATCTTTACCTTTCACCTTTTCTCTTTTATGTTCATAAAGAGTACCCAAAAATTTAACTGCATTTTTAAAACTAGATTTTTCTAATTTGTTCTTATCTGTTTTAGCCTTCCAGGCATTATACGCTTTTTCTAACCACTCAATCGAGTTGTCGCAAGTTGTTTGAATTCTAGCTTCTAAATCAGCATTAGCTTTTTTTAATGGTTCTAATTGTTCTTTAATTTTTGCGTCAGCTGCCTGTTTTTTCTTAGGGTCTTTTTCTACAGATTTTGTTGCATTTATTTCCTGCATTTTCTTTACATTGTCGTTACGTTTATCGTCTAAATCGTTTTGACCATTGTAATATAAAACACCAATATTAAACGCTGCCAATGTATCGTTACTTTTTGCATAAGACTTTTTCAAAGCATCGATTGCAGTGTTATGAAACAGTTCTTTTTTATCCTCGTTTTTTTCAAGATAACTTCTATCTTCTTTTGTAAAGTTTGAAAAGAAAACACCAAATTCTAAATAAGAGTTGCTGCTTAATGTGCCTTTAGCATCTTCTGACTGATAGGTTTGAAGCTTTTCTTCAAGACTAGCATTTTGTTTTAGGTATTCTATTTTATAATCTTCAAAACCTCCAGTAGGGAACCTGCTTTGGGCAAGTGTATAATACTTATCAAAAGTGGCTTTGTCTTTAATATAAATGCAATTTAATAAAAGCAGATTATAGATTTCGGTTTCTGCTTCGCCTTTATAGTTTATATCGGCAAGTACTGAAAAATTCTCAACAGCCTCCTTACTTTTTTTTGCGAAATGGGCAGTGTATGCACACATTAAAATTGGAAAAGTATCAATAGCTCCAGGGTTATTACCTATCTTTTTATCTGTAATTATTTTTCCAAAAAAAGCTGCTTTTGAATACTCATCATAAGCTTCGTTATACTTCTTATCTGTGTATAGTTTTCTTCCTTCATTAAAGAAGTATGTATACAAATTGATAAGGGGTTTCCATTTAAAAGGAACTTCTGCTATGCCTGATAAATTTGGTTCAAGTGCTTGATATTTTTTAAATGCATCGTATCCAGAACTTGCACAAGTTGGGCATTTTGCCAAACTCTCTTCTTTCATAGTATAATCTGCATCAATTGTACTCTTCCAAAGCCAGGCTTCTGGTGAGCTTGCATTCGCTGGGTCAGCAATTAATTTATCAACTGCTTCTTTTGCAGCATCAATTTTTCCTGTTAAATACGTTTTTTGAATATTATCAAGAGCTTTTTTATCCTGTCCCATAGCAGCACCTATAGCTAACAAGCCTGCCAACAAGAGGGTGTTTTTTTTCATCTTTTTTTGATTAATGATTATTAATTATAATTTACAAAATTATTGATGGTGATACAATTTGAATTACATAAAAAGACCTTGAATGTTTTAAATATTCAAGGTCTAATCAATTTATTCAGCTATTGGTTCATCATCATTTTCTGTAGCAGTTTCTTCTTTACCACTCACTTCAGCTGCACTTTGTTCCGATTGCTCACCTCCAATTTCTGATTCCTCTGTAGTTACAGCTTCTTCGTCTTCCTGTTCAGCAATTTTAGAAATAGCTGCAATAGAATCATCACCTTTTAACTTGATTAAAGTAACACCTTGCGTGTTTCTGCCAGCT
Source organism: Chitinophagaceae bacterium (assembly GCA_947455425.1). Lineage (GTDB taxonomy): Bacteria > Bacteroidota > Bacteroidia > Chitinophagales > Chitinophagaceae > CAIVPM01. The sequence goes on from CANGOT010000069.1 coordinate 1,797, forward strand.
TGCTTAATATCAGCAATTTTAGTTCTGATGGTAATACCACTTTCGCAAGTAATAATCAAATCCTCTGTTTCCATTACATCTAAAATGCCAACGAGTCTACCAGTTTTTTCTGTAACGTTAATCGTCTTAACACCTTTACCACCACGGTTTGTAATTCTATACACATCTTCTCCATCTGCATCAATCAATGGAGTACGTTTTCCAAATCCTTTTTCACTAACAACTAAAACAGTTTTACTTCTGTCTTCTCTGTTAATAGCAATCATGCCTACCACTTCATCTTTGGTATCATCTACTTCAATACCATAAACTCCGATGGCACCACGACCTGTTGAACGAACTTTTTCTTCTGGGAAACGAATCGCTCTACCACTTTTAACTGCCAACATAATTTCGCAATTGCCATCGGTTAAACGAGCAGCTAATAATTCATCCCCTTCGCTAATCGTAATGGCATTAATACCATTTGTTCTTGGGCGACTGAAATCTTCTAAATCAGTTTTCTTAATAATACCTTGCTTCGTACAAAGCACAATGTATTTACCAGCAATCGCTTCTTTATCTTCTAAATGTCTAACTTCAATAATCGCTTTTACTTTATCGTCTGGAGGAATTTGAATAAGGTTTTGTATTGCTCTTCCTTTACCAGCTTTTTCTCCATCAGGAATTTCATACACTTTCAACCAAAAACATCTTCCTTTTTCTGTAAAGAATAACATAGTATCGTGTGTAGAGGCTACAAACAAATGCTCAACATAATCTTCGTCACGGGTTTTTGCACCAATTGCACCTTTGCCGCCACGTTTTTGAGCCCTGTAATCGCTGCCAGTAGTACGTTTTACATAACCCAAATGAGAAATGGTAATTACAACATCTTCTTCTTTAATGAAATCCAACATATTCATTTCATCGGCCAAATATTGAATTTCACTACGACGTGGTTCACCAAATTTTTGTTTTACTTCAAGCAATTCTGTTTTAATTAAATCAAAACGTAAAGGTTCGCTTGCTAATAAATCTTTCAATCTGCCAATGGTAATCATCAAACCATTAAATTCTTCAATAATCTTCTCGCGTTCCATTCCTGTTAAACGTTGTAAACGCAATTCAAGAATAGCTTGTGCTTGTTTTTCGCTTAAACCAATACCTTGTTGATAGTGTTTTAAAGCATCTTCATTAAATAAGCTAGATGGTAAGAACCATTTGTCTTCAATAGATTTTGCTATCAAAGATTTCTTCGCTTCATCTGGTGTAGAGCTTCCACGAATAATAGAAATTGCAGCATCTAAATGGTCTTTATCTGCAATGATTTTTAAATATCCTTCTAATAAATGAGCTCTTTCTTCTGCTTTCTTTAATTCAAATTTCGTTCTTCTGATAACCACGTCCATTCTAAACTCAATGAACTCGGCAATTAAATCTCTTACATTAAAAATATGAGGACGACCCTTGCTGATTGCAACATTGTTAATACCAAAACTTGTTTGAAGCTCTGTGTATTTATACAACATATTAATCACAATATTGGCAACAGCATCACGCTTTAAATCCACCACTATACGGGTTCCTTCACGTTTATTACTTTCGTTGTTAACGTGTGCAATACCGTCAATGGTTTTATCATTTACTAACTGACCAATTTTATCGGTCAATCCATCTAAACTAACCTGATAAGGGACTTCTGTAATAACAATTTGTTCACGTCCGCTCGGTTTGGTATCAATCTGGCATTTACCTCTCACTACCACTCTTCCACGACCCGTTAACATTCCTTGTTTCACACCTTCCATTCCATAAATAACGCCACCTGTAGGAAAATCGGGAGCTTTCACAAACTGCAACATTTCTTCTGGAGTAATGTCACGATTGTCAATATAGGCAACACAACCATCAATTACTTCGCCCAGGTTATGAGGCATCATATTGGTGGCCATACCTACAGCAATACCACTACTACCATTGATTAATAATTGAGGAATACGTGTGGGTAATACACTAGGTTCTTGCAAGCTATCGTCGAAGTTGGGTTGAAAATCAACCGTATCTTTTTCAATATCTTCCAACATGGCTTCAGCAAATTTTTCTAGTCTTACCTCGGTATAACGCATAGCTGCTGGTGGATCTCCATCTTGTGTACCAAAGTTACCTTGTCCATCTACCATGGTATGTCTCATCGTAAATTCCTGAGCCATACGCACCAATGTATCATAAATACTGGCATCGCCGTGAGGGTGATACTTACCCATTACCTCACCCACAATTCTTGCACTTTTTTTATAGGGTTTACCGCTGCCATTGCCCAATTCGTTCATGGCATATAACACACGGCGGTGTACAGGTTTAAAGCCATCTCTTACATCGGGTAAAGCACGACCCACAATTACCGACATAGAATAGTCGATATAAGCTGTTTTCATTTGTTCCTCGATAGGAACCTGTATCACACGATCGTTATCGCTTGTTTGTTCGGGTAGTTGATTTTCTTCCATTCCTTTTATTTCTTATTTCTTATTTAAAGATTTGAATAATGATTGATTATACATTAATGACTTATTACGCTTAAACTCATAAACTAAAGTGCCAATAAATATATCAACTTTACAGGGTGGCGAAGATAGGTTTTTGAGGCTTAAAAAAGGCAGGTTAACGGGGCAGGCGAGGGGCTAGTTATCCACATTTTGTAGGGTGGGTTTTAATGAGGTAAAATTTCTAAGTTTGGCTTGTAGCTTAGGAATTTTAATTTATTGTTTTAGGAAACATAATATATGATACGAAGCTAAAAAGAAAATGTTTTCGGATTAAAAAGATGAAAGGTATTCTGTGCAACAGTATGATGTTTGTATGTTTGTGAGGTTCATTCGGTCAGACGCTTCAAAAGCGTCAGACCGATACTGAACAACTCATCAAAAATAAGTTTTTTGCGTTTGTTAATGTTCGCTTCGTTCTTCGCCGTTGCGTGTTCTTCACCAACAAAGAAATCTACGCCTCCCATTTTGTTAAAAAATTCCATACTGTTGATTTATCTAAATATTATTTTCTCAAGTATTCCATCATCAAATGTAATAATAAAAAACGTTGTTGGTGAAGAACACACTACGGCTAAGATGGGGGTGAAGAGCAAGGTCGAAACCACTTGTACCGAACTATAGCCTGCTCGTTCCTGAGTACAGCCCGTTTATTCCTTGGAACGAGTGACCTGTGGTCGACCACGAATCACTTGTGGTGAACCACCACCGAGCTGTACTCAACCACAGCCTGCTCGTTCCTGAGTACAGCCGGTTCATTCCTCGGAATGAGCGACCTGTGGTCGACCACGAATCACTTGTGGTCAACCACCACCGAGCTGTACTCAACCACAGGCAGTTTGTTCCTGAGTACAACTCAGTTATTCTCAGGAACAAACAGCCTTAGCAAGTGAAAATTTTATTTTTTGCAGATTTTGCATCGATGCTTTCATATTTATCATCGTAGCGGTTATGATGGGCATCGAAGCTATTATGATGGATGCTTCAGATGTTATGATGACAAGCGTAGCAGCCATGATGTCTGTCGATGGGTTTAAGGTGCCTATCGACAGACATCATGGCTGCTATCGAAGGGGTAAAGATGGAAGTTGAAAGGATTTATATGAGCGTAAGCATTGAGAATATCCCTTAACCGCTATAAAAAGCTTAAATCACTTCCACTAATTTAGCCACAACCGTATCTACTTCTTCTTTTGTATTGTTTTTACTGAAAGAAAACCGAACCGTTACCTGATTGGGATTGTGATTGATGGAGCGAATAACGTGGCTTCCCGCATCGGCACCACTAGTGCAGGCACTGCCACCACTGGCACAAATATGATTGATATCGAGATTAAACAACAGCATTTCGCTTTTTTCACTCTTAGGAAAACTCACACTTAAAACTGTATACAAACTGCTACCCAATGGATCTCCATTAAAGCTAACACCCTTAATGTGTTTCTTTAATTGCTCCATCATATAAAGTTTAATACCTTTTATGTGGGCAGCATCTGCTTCGTGATGGGTGGTAGCTAATTCCAATGCTTTACCAAAACCAACAATACCATATAAGTTTTCGGTACCAGCTCTCATATTTCTTTCCTGAGAGCCCCCATTAATAAAGGGCTTGATGCGAACATTCTCATTAATATATAAAATGCCAACACCCTTGGGGCCATGAAATTTGTGACCAGCACCTGTTATAAAATGCACAGGGGTATTGCGTAAGTCAAAAGGAAAATGACCAACAGTTTGCACCGTATCGCTATGAAAAATGGCGTTATATTTTTTACAAAGATTACCCACAGCATGAATATCTATCATGTTGCCAATTTCGTTATTGGCATGCATTAAAGTAACCAAACATTTTTCTTTACTGGCAGCAAGAATGTTTTCTAAATCTTCCATGTCAATATGGCCATTGGGAAGAATTTTTACATAAGATAAAGCTGCTTCTCCAGCCTGATATAAATGTTCAACCGTATGCAAGGTAGCATGATGTTCAATGGGAGAGGATATGATGTGTTTACATCCCAAATCTCTGATAGCAGCAGTAATAGCCGTATTGCTACTTTCTGTGCCACCACTTGTAAAAAATATTTCGGCAGGGTGGGCATTCAATATTTTGGCAACAGATTTTCTGGCTGCCTCAATACCCATTCTGCTTTCTCTTCCATAACTGTAAATAGAAGATGGGTTCCCAAACTGTTGGGTTAAATAAGGCATCATTGCTTCTAAAACCAAAGGGTCAAGAGCAGTGGTGGCAGCATTATCGAAATAGATTCTTTTCACTTCAATCGTTTATAGTTTATGGTTTACAGTTTATAGTTTACAGTTGGGGATTTTTAACTGTAAACTATAAACCGTAAACTACTTAACAGGTTTGTAATATGTTTTGATAGTTTCATCCATAATAGCTTGCAAGTCGGCAATTCTTTGTTCATCGCCTGGGTGTGTGCTCAGCCAAACTGGAGGTTTTTGACCACCGCTTAGTTTGCTCATTCTTTGCCAGAAAGCAACAGCTTCTCTTGGATCGTATCCTGCTAATGCAGCATATCTTAAACCAAATCTATCAGCCTCACTTTCGTTCTTTCTGCTATGGGGTAATAAAATTGCAACATTGGTTCCAACACCTACTGCGGTATTGAACAGGTTTTGTGTTTCTTGTGGCTTGTCTTTCATTAAAACACTTAATGCCTGACCACCATATTGTGCAATCATAGACTCGCTCATTCTTTCGGCACCGTGTTTTGCAAGTGCATGAGTAATTTCATGTCCCATTACAATTGCCAAAGCAGTTTCGTTCTGTGTAACAGGCAATAAACCTGTGTAAACTACTATTTTTCCTCCTGGCATGCACCAAGCATTTACGGTATTATCTTCAATTAAATTTACTTCCCATTTATAGCCAGTCAATTCTTGTCCAAGATTGTTGGCATTGTAGTAGTTTGTTATAGCATTAATGAGTCTGTCTGCAACTCTTTTTACCATGGCTGCATTTTTATTATTTGCAGGACTTAATACTTTACTAGTAGAAATTACCTTTTGATATTCTGTTAACGACATGGTTTGCATTTCACCATCAGAAACCAATAACAATTGTTTAGAACCTGTGATAGCGTTACGTTCGCAAGCCATTGCCAATACCATAACACTTGCTAATAGAATAGTTTTTTTCATATATAAAAATAAAGTGCAAATATGCTGGAATTTTAATAAACAGCATGCCTGTTGAATAATCTCATTTTTTTTAAGAATAAACTGGCATTATTTTTTCGTATCTCTGCAAAATAAATTTATAATTATGAAAAAGATTATTATTGGTATTGCAGTATTTTGTTTAATAACTACTGCAATTAAAGCACAAGGATTTGCAATTGGATTAAAAGCAGGAGCCAATGCTAACAAAATTACTGGCATATCTTTTAAAGACGAGTATAAACTAAGTTATCAGGCAGGAGCATTTATGGAGATTGATATTAATAAGAAAATTGGTTTTCAACCCGAAGTGTTGTTTTCTCAGTCGCAAGGCACAACAACTTCAACCGTAATGGTGCCTAGTCAAAACTATTCTTTGAATTATCTTAATATTCCCATTTTATTAAGATATAAAATAGGAAAAATTGTTGTACTCAATGTTGGGCCTCAATACAGCATTCTATTAAATAAAGATAATACCCTTGTTGTGAATGGTAAGAATGCAATAAAAGATGGCGACTTTGCAATGGTTGCAGGTTTACAACTTGGTTTTAAATATTTGAGATTTTATGGTAGATACAATGTTGGCTTAAATAATTTGAATGATTTTAGTAATCTAGAAAATTGGAAAAGCGAGCAAATACAAGTGGGTGTTGGATTTAAGTTTTAAGTAATTTATTCTTTGGTTATTAAAGTCAGTAAGTCTTTTGATTTACTGACTTTTTTGTTTTTCTTTTGGGCAATAACTTTAAACTTCTAACTTTAAACTTTAAACTAATTAATAGATGGCTTTAAGTAGAATCTGGTGTGCATTTATCATCATTGCTATATGTGTTGCTTCGTTCAAGTATTTTTTTCTTGGCGATAGTATCAAAATTTTCTCTCAGATGGTGGTTGGAAAAAAAGCCGATACTGCTTACACCAAAACTATTGATAGTGTTGCCTTGCCTGCAAAAGTTGCAACAGAATTAATAAAGAGCAATGAATTTGAAATAGGGAATTTTAAGTATTATAAGTCAAACAGTAAGTATACGGTTTGTTATCAACAACCAGCCAATGGAATACTTGATACTTGCACCGATTCTGTAAATCTTTGTATTGGTTTAATTGGAATCATGGCTTTTTTTATGGGGATTATGAGTATTGCTGAAAAAGCGGGTGGCATCAGGCTGCTATCAAAAATGATTGCCCCATTCTTTACCAAACTTTTTCCTGATGTTCCTAAAAACCATCCTGCAACCGGATATATGATGCTAAACTATGCAGCCAATCTTCTGGGGCTAGATAGTGCTGCAACTCCTTTTGGTTTAAAAGCTATGCAGAGTTTGCAGGAATTAAATCCTAAAAAAGATACTGCCAGCAATGCACAAATTATGTTTTTGTGTTTGCATGCTGCAGGCCTAACACTCATACCAGTAAGTATTATAGCTGTTCGTAGTAAATTAGGTGCAACCAATCCAACTGATATTTTTATACCTTGTTTAATTACCACTTTTGTTGGTACATTGGCTGCAATGATGATCGTTTCCTTCAAACAAAAAATCAATCTGTTTCAACCGGCCATTCTCGCTTGGGTATTAGGTATCACAACGGTTTTAACATTATTGGTTGTTTATGTGCATGGTCTAAGCAGAGATGCCATGAGCGTATTTAGCAGTGCATTGGGAACAGGTATTTTATTACTCATTATTCTGGCAATTGTGGTGGGGGGCTTATATAAAAAGATTGATGTATTTGATGCTTTTGTTGATGGGGCAAAAGAAGGTTTTCATACTGCCATTAAAATCATTCCTTATTTGGTTGGAATGTTGGTGGCCATTAGTATGTTGAGAAATAGTGGAACTTTTGATGCGGTGTTATTGGGTATGAAAAATTTCTTTCAAATGCTTGGTTGGGATACAAGGTTTGTAGATGCATTGCCTACAGCACTAGTGCGTCCTTTAAGTGGACAAGGCAGCAGAGGCTTAATGATAGATACCATAAAAACTTATGGTGCAGACTCTTTTTCGGCAAGACTTTCAGGCATTATTCAAGGTTGCAGCGATACAACGCTTTATATTGTTGCATTGTATTATGGTTCTGTATCAATTAAAAATATTCGCTATTCTATTAAAGCTATGTTGTTGGCAGATATAATTGCTTTACTTACTGCCATTTTATTGAGTTATATGTTTTTTGCTTAATGAAGTTTGTTTTAAAACATATCATTCTTTTTGCTGGAGTTTTCTTTGCTGTGCATACATTTTCTCAAACACCTTCTTATTTTCAATATGAAGTAAGTAATGGATTGCCTAGTAATGAAGTGTATGACATAAAGCAAGACCAGCAAGGGTTTTTGTGGTTTGGTACAGATGCAGGTTTAGTAAAATATGATGGTACAAGTTTTAAACTTTATACCAATAATTTAAGTAGAGGCAATGCAGTAAGTTGTTTGCGTGAAGATAAATTTGGAAGAATTTGGTGCACCAATTTTAGTGGTCAAATATTTTATGCTAGTGCAGATAGTTTGGCATTATTTACTGCATTTGAAAAATTATATAAAACGCATTATGCCGAAATTGATTTTGATGAAAATGGTAATTTAATTGTAACAAGTGGTGTAAACGAATTGTATAAATTTGATGCTGCAACTACAAAACTTACGGTTTTTAATTGTGTTAATAATTCTTTTGCACATACTCCATATAAAGCATTTAATAAATCTGTTTTATTTACCGGTTTAGGAAAACCTACACTACTTGTTAGTTTAAATGATAGCAAATTGACAAGAGTTTTATTTGAAACAGAAACTAAAAATGCTGCTACATTTTATAATAGACTTATACTTACTAACTCTTATCAAAATAAACAAGCACTATGTTTTCAGGTATTAAATCAAGTTAACAAAATACCTATTTTGTTTTATTATGATGGTTTTAAAATGAAAGAACACGCTGCAACAAAATTGTTGCAAAAGCTTAATGCATATC
>CANGOT010000070.1 GCA_947455425.1 Chitinophagaceae bacterium
ACCATTGGTTGCAATTTTTCTGTTAAGGCTTTATAGGCTTCTTCGAAGGGTTTAAAGTTGATGGGTGCAAAGTCGCCACTGGCGTTTCGTGCCTGTAATGCCTTGCGTATTTGATACCATCCAACATCTGCCCTATTGAGTTTTAATTCGTCTCTTACACTGCGAACATCGGTTGCTGCAAAATAGGCTTGCCATAGTTTTTTGCCAGCCTCTAATACATTTTGTGCTTCGCCCGAAAGAGAAGAGCCACGAATGCACGAATGATTTTCTTCTTCTTTTATTCGTGCATTCGTGGCTATGTATTTAACCATAAAATCGCTTTCAAATCTATCGGTTGCTCCTACTTCTTCTTCGGTAAAGGGAATAAAATGGTTTACAATGCTCCACTTTTTGCCATTCCATTCTAAATCGTTGGCACTGGCTGTTAGGTTGCTGCCATTAAATAACATCCATATTAAACAATCGCTTTTAAACTCGTTGGTTAAGGGTTGTGTGGGTTGCAAAAACTGGTCTCTATCGTTGAGCCAAGTAGGTTTTATTACCCTGCGAACTGCATATACAATTGCTGCTTGCCAAAGATTTTCTTCTGTAATATAAAATCCGTGTCCTTGACCCCAAACAGAAGAAAAAAGAGCAGTCATTGTAGAAGCCTTTTGAAAATCATTACTATCACACCACATATATCCAATAGCATCATCTGACCAGTTTTGAAGATGTACTTTTTTATCATAAACAGAAACACAATTCTTCAATGGAACAACAACAGTTTTATTCGCTTTTGTAATACGAATAATTGTTATATTTTATACTCAACACTATCTCTTTTTAAAATAGAATATTAATACAGAACAATATTAACGGAATTGCTGCTAAAAAAAGTATAGTAACGATTTGTGTAGCAATTTTTATTGTTTTTGTTTAAGCAACATTTCTATACCAAGCATACCCTTAACAATAGATGCTGCTCTATAAAGTATATCAATAAAAAAAGGTTGAAAAGCATTTAACTTTTCAACCTTAAACAATAGTTCATCCTCATATTAACCCTTATTCTATTTCTTCATGTTAGGGCTTTGGTGTAACAGGTTCACCATCATTTTTTACATTACTATGGTACACCCCAAATAGTAAACTAAAATTAAAAAATGTCATACATTGCTCTACATTACCTGCATATTTATCGCCAATAACATGTATTACTTTTAGCAGACATATTTCTACTGCACGTCGGGCTGTGCTTCGCTCGGCACGATTGGTTTTCACTGCAGCTTTTTGTTGTAATTGGTTATCTCTTACTGTAACCCACTGTGCCTGAAAACCCTGTAGTTGTGCCGTAATGGTGGCCCCCAAATCGGCACTATGGCTCGTGGCAGCAATTTTTAATCTATCCATTACAGTTGGCATTTTTGTTTTGGTAATCTGTGTGTATTCTGTTTTTCCTTTGGGATAAAACTCAATGAATGCAGCAGTTTTATCGCCTCCCAGTTTGGCAGCTATAGCAATATAGTTGTCTCGCATAAACTGGGTAAAGTCAGCAATAAATCCATCCACCGTCATGGTTTTACCCACTTGCAGATTCAGGGTAGTATCTACTTGTCCCAGCTCGGTCCTTAAAGGTACCATGGCTGCTTTCAGTGGCGTTAATACAACATCAAAAACATTGTTTACATTGTTTTTGGTTAGTTTGGCTTCTACATCGCTGCCAAAACGGGCTAAATAATCGGTGGTAATTCTTTCATCATCGAAGATATTACCAAAAAGCATCTCTGGATTAGGTTTCATACTGTTTAATTTTATGTTATTAATAAAGAAATCTGTTTTATTTATTTAAGATATGTACCTATGCTTGCAGGGTATATGTCTAAATGGTTTAGGATACATACCTACGCTTGCAGGATATATGTCTAAATAGTTTAGGATATATACCTAAGCTCGTAGGGTATATGTCTAAATGGTTTAAGATATATACCTATGCTTGTAGGGTATATGTCTAAATGGTTTAGCATATATACCTACACTTGTAGGATATATGTCTAAAGAATTTCGCTGTGTATTAAAAGAACTTCGTGCAAACAATTCAACCTGTTTTACTGAAAGCAGATATGTTTCGCAACCTGTATATCAACACTTTCTTTTTTGTTTGTTATACCAAAAGTAAAAAGCCAATTCGTTTCAACATGCATTTTAAGCGGACTTTAACAAAACTTTAACATTTTGTTATCTGGCATTATTTACTGCTATATCGGCATTTTCTGCCCTGTAATTTTATTGGTTTGTGGATGGTTACAAGTTTACCCCTTAGATTTGCCACATGGAATTTCTTTGCCTTAATTTAGATTTCTTAGACCACCACTTATTCTAATTATTAGTGGTTAGTTATTAGTGATTAATTCATTCACCTAACAAACACCACTGTCTCTCTTTTCCAATTTATTATTTATTATTAAACATTCATTGTTATTATGCTTGCACATAATTTATCTGAGCGTGCCGCTCATTATTTACATTTAGAAGAACAATTCGGGGCTCATAACTATCATCCCATTCCTGTTGTATTAGAACGTGGCGAAGGCGTTTTTTTATATGATGTTGATGGCAAACGCTATTACGACTTTTTAAGTGGTTATAGTGCAGTTAACCAAGGTCATTGTCATCCTAAAATTATTGATGCTTTAATTACACAAGCAAAGAAACTAACCCTTACTTCACGAGCCTTTCATAGCAATCTTTTGGGCGAGTATGCACAATATATTACCAGTTATTTTGGGTACGATAAAGTGCTGCCGATGAACACTGGTGTAGAGGGTGGAGAAACTGCTATTAAACTGGCTCGCAGATGGGCTTATACTAAAAAAGGTATTGCGGAAAACAAAGCCAAAATAATATTTGCCGAAGGTAATTTTTGGGGGCGAACACTGGCTGCCATTTCATCGAGCACCGACCCTAGTAGTTATCACAATTTTGGCCCGTTTATGCCAGGCTTCGAGCTGGTGCCATACAACGATTTAGTAGCACTGGAAAAAGCTTTTCAGGATACCAATATTGCTGCTTTTATGGTAGAGCCTATACAAGGCGAAGCAGGGGTGGTGATACCCGCAGATGGTTATTTAAAAGGGGTGAGAGATTTATGTACACAGTACAATGTATTGTTTATTGCCGATGAAATACAAACAGGATTGGCTCGTACTGGTAAGATGCTTGCCTGCGACCACGATGCTGTGAAACCCGATATTTTGATTCTGGGTAAAGCATTGAGTGGTGGCACCATGCCGGTGAGTGCTGTATTGTGTAATGATGATATTATGATGAACATTAAACCGGGCGAACATGGCAGCACTTATGGTGGAAACCCTTTGGCTTGTGCAGTTGCGATGGTGGCCTTGCAAGTGTTGAAGGATGAACAGATGGCTGAGAATGCCGAAGCTATGGGGCAGTTATTGCGTGATGAATTAGCGAAGCTACAATCTCCTTTAATAAAAACTATACGTGGTAAAGGCTTGCTCAATGCTATTGTAATATCGCATCCTAATCCTGATGCTTCCTGGGATTTATGTTTAGAGCTTAAGAATAAAGGACTTCTAGCCAAACCTACTCATGGCGATAAAATACGTTTTGCTCCACCATTGAGTATTACAAAAGAACAAATCTTAGAATGTGTGGCTATTATAGGCAAGAGTGTAGAAACCTTACAGTAAAAACTGAAACGTCTCGAAAGATGAAACCTTTCGAGACGTTTTTCTTAATGCGTTAATTGCTTAATTTGTTTTCTTTAACTTGTCTTTGAACACTTTTTCAAACTTATCAAGTTTGGGTCTTATTACCATTCTGCAATAGCCATAATTGGTATTGTTATTATAAAAGTTCTGATGATATTCATCAGCAGCATAAAAGTTTTTAAAAGGCTCAATAGCTGTAACAATGGGGCTTTTAAAAGCACCCACTTTATCTAACTCGGCTTTATACTTTTCGGCTTTTTCTTTTTGCTCTGGGGTATGATAAAAAACAACACTTCTATATTGTGGACCTATATCTGCACCTTGTTGGTTGGGTGTGGTAGGGTCGTGTGTTTTCCAGAATACTTCCAGCAATTCATCATAAGAAATTTTCTTGGGGTCATATACAATGTGCAGTACTTCTGCATGACCAGTAGTTTTGGTGCAAACAGCATCGTAGCTGGGGTTTACAACATGTCCGCCACTGTAGCCACTAGAAACACTGATAACACCTTCTAGTCTTTGAAAGAAGGATTCAGTACACCAAAAGCAACCCTCTCCAAAAGTGGCAACCTCAGTGCCTGGTGATAAATTAACGGGAGTAATGGGAATGTCTTGATTCATATGCTTTGTTTTTTGTGCACAAGCCAATAAACTTGTTGCCATTAATAAATAACTTAAAACTATCTTTTTCATAATATAATTTTAAAGGTATACGCAGGCTAAATTAATTACTTACTCTATTGGATAAAATAATTTTTGAATAGCATGATAAAGTAACAGCAGCAGGTTGTTTTAACTAATGATATCGTCCCTACGGGACTGAAATATATGTTCTTAAAATGCTACCAATATTTCATGCCTACGGCATATGTATAGTAAATATTGGGCTACTGTAGTAGCAAAATATTGTTAGAAAAAGATGAATAATGGCGTTGCGTTGCGTAGGAACGATATATTCTATACCAGTAAAGTAACATAAATGGGTAAACAATGATGTAAGAAGAAAACTAAATTCTAAAACTATTACCTTCAATAGCAAGAGCGGTGTTTTCGAATACAGCTTTAGCCTCGTTAAGAAATGCTTCTAGTTCTTCATACTTGCTGCTAAAATGCCCTATCAATAAGGTTTTAACATTGGCTTTGGTAGCAATGGTAGCGGCTTGCACAGTAGTAGAGTGAAAACGAAGTGCAGCCCTTTCGTGCAAGTCTTTTAAATAAGTTGTTTCGTGGTAAAGCAGGTTCACCTCTTTTACTTTATCAACAAGGGTTTCATCATAAATAGTATCGGCACAAAAAGCATAACTTTTTGGGGGTGTATTAGCAATGGTTACCCATTCGTTTTTAATAATAGTTCCATCCTTTGTTTCATAATCTTTACCCAGTTTCAGGTTTTCGTAATAAGCTGTAGGTACTTCAAACTGAAGCACTTTTTCCTTATCAATTTTTCTGGGAACTTTCTTTTCTCTGATAATAAAACCCCAGCAGGGAATGCGGTGTTTTGTTGCAAAACAGCTTACCTGATATTTATGATGATTTACAATAATTCCTTCTTCTATCAGTGGATGAAAATGCAACTTAAAAGGCAGGGTAGTGGCAGCTACATTTAATTGCAGGGCAATAATGTCTTCCAGTTTTTTGGGTGCATACAAATGCAAATCATTTTCTCTACCGAGCAAACCCATACTGGTAATTAGTCCTATTAAACCAAAATAATGATCGCCGTGAAGATGTGAGATAAAGATGTGGTTGATTTTGCTACGTTTAATTTTATAACGGGCAATTTGCATTTGAGTTCCCTCGCCACAATCAATTAAAAATATATGGTCGTTTAATGTAACCACCTGAGCAGTAGGATGCCTGTCGAATGCAGGAAGTGCCGAGTTATTGCCAAGTATAGTTACGCCAAACATTTCTTTAGTAATTAGTGATTAATGATTAGTGTTTAATTTTTATTTATGCTTGATTTTGCTGTTTTAATAGATGCAGTAATCAGTTTAATGATTTCTATTGCATCTGTATTAATATTATCAAATTGATTTTGAGAAAGGTAATTTGTAGCCAACATTAATTCTAGCCAGTAAATAGTTTCATTCATTTCTTTTTGTGCTATTGCTAATTTATGAATGAAGTCTGTTTTGCTTTCTCCAAATGCCGCTTGTCTAACCATTGCACCCACAGCTGTTCCACTTCTTAGCAATTGTTTCGACAAAATAAATTCCTTTTTGTCACTACATAGAAATTGATACAATTTCACTATTCTAATTGCATCTGCAAAACTCTTTTCCTGTAAAACTTCATTACTCATGATATTTTAATTGTATATTAATCACTAATCATTAACCACTAATCATTATTAAAAGTGTATCCAGTTCCATTTTATCTTTCCCTGAGAAAGTTCTAATGATGGTGCTGGGAATTTAAAAGTATTTAATACAAAGAAAACAGTTTTTAATATTTTACTCTTTGTTTTTATTTTAGTTAAATCAATATCGGGTGCCAGATACCATTGACGGTATCGTGGGTAAATATTATCAGCATTAATAATATTACCATTCACATCAATCACATTGTTATTATAAGCTCCAACAATATTTTCGGCACCATAACCTACGGCTATATTTAACCAATTTGGCACATTTGCATTTTTGAAAAAAGATTTTATGTTAGCACTTAACCAATAGGTTTGTGGATTATAGTTTTTAAATAATCTATCTAATTTATCACGTCCATCTACATTTACTGCAAAACTTTCTAGTCCGGGGTCAGAATAAGTCTCATAATGGGTAGAATACTTTATTTGAATTCTTTGTTCATCCCAGGCTAGTTCCTGTCCAATTAATATTGAAGTTCCCAAAAGATTAGCTGTATAATCACCTGTGCTAAAACCCCAGTTCTGACTAAATCCATCCATTACTTCAATAACAGTTTCGTAAGCCAGGCCTGTCATACCCCCCAACCATACATATTTTTTCTTTGACACACCAGCCCATTTCCACATTTGCATACTGGTTTTCCCGCCAATGTAAGAACCAAACATATGGCTCACTTTATCTACCTGTAAATATTCTCCATCATCATTAAAGAAGTGAAACTTTACCAATGGGTAATCTTTATACCAAAAGGAATATAAAGAGGCAAAGTTTGTGGTGTAAGCTGCCATTTGGCTATAGGTAACGATTCTTTCTTTTTGTTTTGAATAGGGAAAGAAAGAGTTGCCATCATAGCGTAAAGTAGTGCCTTTAATTAAGGTTGTATCTGTTTTTTTTACAAGCATAGTAGTATCAACCTTTGCTACAGCAATACTATCCTGAGCATTGGCTTCTACACACCATAAAACTACCGCCAGTAAACAAAACTTGTACATTCGCCAAACATACAACTTTAGAATAAATAGTTTCTCACATTTACAACAGGGTAAAAAATATTTCATTAGATTGCTCGTTATTAATCCTATAAAAATCGTTATGAATACAGTTACAACTGAAAAAATTAATACATGGCTTAACGGCAGCTACGATGCCGAAACTAAAAATGCCATACAGAAACTTCAAGTAGAAAATCCAACAGAACTTGAAGATAGTTTTTACAGAAATCTTGAATTTGGCACCGGAGGTTTAAGAGGTATTATGGGAGTTGGTACCAATCGTATGAATAAATACACCGTTGGTATGGCTACACAGGGCTTTGCAAATTACCTGAAGAAAGTATATCCTGAAGGTGAAGTACGTGTTGCTATAGCACACGACTGTAGAAATAATAGTCGCTTTTTTGCCGAAACAACTGCCAATGTTTTTGCTGCAAATGGTATTCAGGTTTTTTTGTTTGAAGCTTTAAGACCAACACCAGAACTCAGTTATGCCATTAGAACACTCGATTGTAAAGCAGGGGTTGTTTGCACGGCCAGTCATAATCCAAAAGAATATAATGGCTATAAAGCCTATTGGGATGATGGTGCACAATTAGTTCCTCCGCACGATAAAAATGTAATTAAAGAAGTAGAGTTAATTAACAGTGTTGATGATGTAAAATGGAGTGGGGGAGAAGCAAATATTACTATCATTGGTGAAGCAATAGACGATGAGTATATTAAAATGGTTAAAGGATTAAGCGTTTATCCGGAGATCATTGCAAAACAACACGATTTAAAAATCGTTTATACACCTATTCATGGCACTGGAATTATGTTAGTGCCTAAAACCCTTGCTGCATTTGGATTTACAAACGTTCATGTTGTAGAAGAGCAAGCAACACCTAATGGAAATTTCCCAACGGTGATATATCCAAATCCGGAAGAAACAGAAACAATGAGCATGGGATTGGCCAAGGCAAAAACTCTTGATGCTGATATTTTATTAGGCACCGATCCAGATGCTGATAGAGTAGGAGTTGGTGTAAAAAATCATAAAGGCGAATGGGTATTAATGAATGGTAATCAAACTGCTGTATTAGCTTTTGCCTATATGATTGAAGCTCGTAAAAGCAAAGGCATTGCTCAGCCAAATGATATGGTTATTAGTACCATTGTTACAACAGATATGATTAATGAAGTTGCAAAGCAAAATGATGTTGCTTGCTACAATGTTTTAACTGGGTTTAAATGGATTGCTTCTTTACTAAAAGAAAAAGAAGGCAGTGAAAATTATATTATAGGAGGTGAAGAGAGTTTTGGTTTAATGATTGGCGATAAAGTTCGTGATAAAGATGCTGTGAGTGCCGTGGCTTTATTATGCGAAATGGCTGCAGTTGAAAAAGAAAAAGGAAGTAGTTTGTTTGATAAATTAATAGAAATGTATTTGCAATATGGCTTCTATCTGGAATCATTGATTAGCATTACTAAAAAAGGAATGAATGGACAAAAAGAGATTGCTGATATGATGCAAAATTATAGAAGTAATCCACCTGCAGAAATCAATGGTAGCAAGGTTTGCGAAGTATTGGATTATGAATTACAAATTGGAAAAGATTTAGAGAGTGGAGAAAGCTGGACAATTGATTTACCAAAAAGTAATGTGTTGCAATTTATCACAGAAGATGGTAGTAAAATTTCTGCAAGACCTAGTGGTACAGAACCAAAAATTAAATTCTACTTTAGTGTTAATACTAAACTAAACAACAAAGAAGAGTTTGATGCAAAGTATGCAGTATTAGAAAACAGAATAGCTGCTATCAAAGAAGATATGCAGTTAAATTAGGTTACTAAAATCTTGCTTATAAAAAAAGAGCTAAATGAGTTTTAATCATTTAGCTCTTTTTTATTATCCACCTTTTGGAGGCATTACTGCTTTAGGTTTCTTAGGCTTATCTGCTGGATTTTTTTGTGGTTCCACAACCTTTTTATCTTCAGCAGGTTTATCGTCGCCATAAGGGTTTGCTTCATCGGGCTTTGTTTCTTTCGGTTTGTTTAAGTTGAAATCACTCTCTGGTTTAATATCTTCATTATCGTTAAATTTGTTAGGTACACCATAGTCCTGGGCAGTACCGTTTCCAACATCTTCAAGTGCTGCACCCTGTGTTGGAATGATTCCCATCACATTATCATAATTAATATCATTTTGTGCAACTTCTGGAGGGGCAAATGTAGCATTGGGATCTATGCCTACAATATTTGGATCGTGACTAACCTTTTCATAAAAGTATGCCCAGATAGGCATTGCTGCTCTGGCACCCTGACCATCATAGTTTTCACTGTTGAAATGAATGAACTGATCGTCGCAGCCCACCCATGAACCTGCTAATAACTGTGGCGTATAACCCATAAACCAGGCATCGGTATTACCATTTGTGGTACCTGTTTTTCCTGCAACATCTCCACTGATATTATAGCTTAACTTTAAGTTTTTAGCTGTTCCAAATTCAACAACCCCTTTCATCATATTAATTAAATGATAGCTTGTTAACTCGCTGATCACTTCTCTACGCATAGGGCTAAAAGTCTCTAAGGTGTTACCATTTCTATCTTCTATGCGGGTCATAAAAATTGGTTTCACATTAAAGCCTCTGCCAGGTAGCATACTATATGCCTGTAACATTTCAAATAAAGAAATTTCGCAGGCTCCTAAAGCTATAGATGGGTTGGGATTTATTTTTGTTTGAAGTCCACATTTATTATTTAGAAAATCAACAAACATTTTAGCCGAATTATTTCCTGTATTATCCAGTTGTTTTAATATATAGGCAGTAGCACAATTCTTAGATTTTGCCAAGGCTTCTGCCATTGTTATAGAACCACCACTACAACTTTTTGAGGTGGCTGGTACATCGCCATATCTTCCAAAATGTTGTTGCACATCTTGTACAATACTGTTAGGTGTTAAGCCACTTTGCTCAATGGCTAAACTATATAATAAAGGCTTAATAGTACTACCCACCTGGCGTTTCGTATTATAGTTTACGTGATCGTATTTAAAGTTCTTAAAATCAATACCACCCACCCAGGCTCTAACTTCACCACTAATAGGATCCATGGCCATAAAAGCTGCTTGTAACATTTGTTTACAATACATAATAGAATCGTATGGGCTCATTAACGTATCCTTTTCTCTTTTACTATTCCATGCAAAAATTTTCATCGGAACTTTTACATTAAAGCTCTTTCTTATTTCCGAATCACTCATTCCA
>CANGOT010000071.1 GCA_947455425.1 Chitinophagaceae bacterium
AGGTTGGGGTTATGACGATTATAAAAATAATAAGGTTTTTATTCATCAAGAAATGATACCAGCCATTGAAGGAAGAAAAACTTTTGTGAGTAAAGAAGAAGCTGAACGTGTTGGGGAACTGGTATTAAACAAAATGAAGCGAGGAAAAGGGGGAGGTTTACCACAGGTTACAGTTGCAGAATTAGACAGCTTAAAAATAACAAGATAATAAAAATCCCGAAGCAAATTTGCTTCGGGATTTTTCATTTACATATATAATGTTGCGGAGAAATGTTTCTTTTTTTTAAGCAAAACCAATATAAGCGTAGTGTTTTGTATTTTAATTAGCTCAATATGTTACCAACAGTTGAAGTGTGCGACGCAACAAAAGTTCAATAGCACTAGACTGCTGGTTTCAAAAAAAATACAACTACACTTTTTTATCCTTCCACATTTGATTGAAAGTTTTCGAACTAAAGTTTAGGTTAGCCCTGTTTCTTGTCCAGCTTTTAAAAACAGTATTTACTATTTTATTTTTGAGTGTGCCATTACCAATGTTCATCATATTGCGATTGAGGCTTGCATTTTTCCAGGCTTTCCAACTTAGTCGTTCCATTAAAGTGCTGCTACCTTGTTTTACGGCTTCGTGTCGATTGTCTAAAAGCAATTCGTGTAAGTTGATGCGTACAGGACAAACCTCGGTACAATTGCCACATAATGATGATGCGTAGCTAAGATGTTTGTAATCGGTGATACCGTTGAGGTGTGGAGTAATAACACTACCAATTGGACCACTATAAGTAGTTTCGTAAGCGTGTCCACCAATGTTTTTGTATACAGGACAAGCATTTAAACAGGCTCCACAACGTATACAATATAGTGCTTCTCTACTGCTGGGATTCGATAGCAGATTGGTTCGTCCATTATCTAATAAAATAACATACATATCTTCAGGTCCATCGGTTTCATTGGTTTGTTTTGGACCTGAAATAATTGAATTGTAAACCGTAACTTTTTGACCCGTACCAAAGGTTGACAACAATGGCCAAAATAATGCAAGGTCATTAATTGATGGCAAGACTTTTTCGATTCCAACTATTACAATATGTGTTTTAGGCATCGAGCAACTGAGTCTTCCATTACCTTCATTTTCAGTAATGGCGATGCCACCAATATCTGCCAATATAAAATTTGCACCAGTTACACCAATTTCAGACTCAACATATTTTTCACGCAAATTTTTACGGGCTACTAATGTTAATTCTTCAGGAGACAATCCTCCTGGAACACCTAATTTCTCGGCAAAAAGTTTAGCAACATCTTCTTTGCTTTTATGCATTGCTGGTGTAACAATGTGATAGGGAGCTTCGCCATCTAACTGCTGAATATACTCGCCTAAATCGGTTTCTACACTTTCTATACCTATAGATTCTAAGTAATGGTTTAAATGAATTTCTTCGGTAACCATACTCTTGCTTTTAACAAGTGTTTTGCAATTTTTTTCTTTACAAATTTTGCCAATAGCATCTAATGCTTCGTTACTGTCATTTGCCCAAATTACTTTAGCACCACGACTAGTAATTATTTTTTCGAACTGTTCTAAATATTTGTCTAAATTTTCAATGGCTTTATGTTTTACATTTTTTGCCATTTCGCGTGCAGCCATTACATCGCTAAATTGTGCTTTACCTTGAGGCACAACAGCATTATATTTTCCGATATTGAAATTGATTTTGCGACGATGATTTAAATCGGCTGCTTTAATTGTGCTTTTTGCTATGAATGAAGATGCTGTTTTGTTCATACTGTTCAATTGAAACAAAGGTATAGGTATAATTGATTTGATTTACGAGATTACTATACGAGAAAAAGACGCTAAATAAAAACTCCCCTTGCAATCAAACAAGAGGAGTTAACAAAAAACAATCAACGTGAATCAATATATTAATCAGGTCTTTGACCATCAAGGAATGAGTTTTTTGTAGAAATAAATGTTTCATTATTTTCATTTTTTTCTACAGTAGCTCTGCCATAAAAATTTTCTACAGTGGTTAATGTGTTACCAAATAATTCCATATTTCTACGAACATATGCTGGCACATTATCAAACTCTGTATTACTATCGGCAGTATTCATATTAAATGAAAGATTGCGTAATTTTTGAATTCTTTCTAAAGCTCTTCTGCGTTGTTCTTCTTCTTCAGATAAATCATCTACAACAATATTAGCAACAGGTGATGTAGTAATATTTTCCTCTTTATTATTTAGTTCAAATTTTACTTCTTCTTCAATATCTTCAACTTGATAAGTTGTGGCTATCGGAGTTTCCTTTATTGAAAGTTCAAACACATTTTCGGGCAAGTTAGTTTCAACAATTTCTGCTGTTTTATGCTCTGGCTCTACATTTTTGTTTGAATATATGTTTGAAGGTTTGTTTAATAAACTTATTGGAGAAGCTGTAGGCTGTTCAGTCAAAGTCATTTCCATGATGCCTTCTTCAACACTTTCAACGATAGTTAAAGGAGCTTGAGATACAGTATTTTCTGACTTTTCTTCAAGCAAATTGTTGCCAAAGTAAGTTGTGGCAACAGGTTCAAGTTGTTCTAATTCAAGTGTAAAAATTTCTGATTCTCTTGCCTCCAGAATCTCTTCTCTTTGAGCATCAAAATCGTTGGCAGAATAATTATTTATGCCAAACATATCGAATGCTCCTTGAGGAGCTGGAATTTGCTCAACCAGCTGTGGCTCAAAAGGGTTTTTGTCTTCGAATGGAATAGCTTGTTGTTGCATAGCTACTTGTTGTTCAACATTTTTCTTGTCTTCAGTATCTAACCCAAGTGTCATCACAATTTTTTCTGGTTGTGATTCTACTTTTTTAACTGGTGTTTTATCGAATGGGTCTTTATGGTCAAAGCCTGTTGCAATAATAGTTATGCCAATTTTTTTATCCAATGAATTGTCTATACCCATACCTACAATCACATCCGTATTTTCTCCAGCTTGTGAACGTAAATATTCATTAATCAAATCAATTTCATCCATTGTGCATTCATAATCACCTTCGGCACTATTGATGTTTATTAAAATCCATTTTGCTCCTTTAATTTCATTGTCATTCAGTAAAGGAGAGTTTAATGCTTCTTGAATTGCATTCTCTGCTCTGTTTTCGCCTTCAACAGCAGCACTGCCAAGAATAGCAACACCACCATTTTTCATAACAGTACAAACATCTGCAAAGTCTACGATGATATGACCTTTACTGTTGATGATATCTGTAATACATTTCGCAGCAGTTGCCAATACATTATCTGCTTTACCAAATGCTTCTTTCATTTTTAAATTGCCGTATTGCATACGCAACTTATCGTTATTGATAACAAGCAATGTATCAACGTGTGGCTTTAAAGCATTGATTCCTTCTTCAGCTTGTTTCATTCTGCGAGGGCCTTCAAAGGCAAAAGGTGTTGTAACAATACCAACAGTTAAAATACCCAGTTCTTTACAAATCTGTGCAACAATTGGGGCTCCACCAGTTCCTGTTCCCCCTCCCATACCAGCTGTAATAAAAGCCATTCTTGTATTTACTTCAAGAATACTTTTAATTTCTTGCAAAGATTCTTCGGTTGCAATTTTTCCAACTTCTGGATTAGCACCTGCTCCCAAACCTTGTGTTGATGCGGGTCCTAGCTGAATTTTATTTAAAACAGGAGATTGTTCAATTGCTTTTGCATCGGTATTGCACACAACAAAATCTACACCTTCAATATCTTGTGCATACATATAATTCACCGCATTACTTCCGCCTCCACCAATACCAAATACTTTGATAATTGATGACTTTTGTTTAGGCAAATCAAAATGGATCATTGATTCAAAATTTTATGGTTACTACGAATTTATGCTGTTGAAGTTAACGCTTTGTTAATGTGAATTTCATATAGAAAACAAAAAACATATTAACCATTAACACTAAATTTTATATAATTTTATCTTCTTCTTCTTTAAACAATTCAATGATTGTATGCTTCATTTTATCCCACACGTTAATCTTCTTTCTTGCCGAAACATCAACAGATTTAGGGGTTTCAATAACTTCTTCTGTTTGAACTGATTGCTCCTGAATAATTTCCGTTTTTAATTTTTGTGGAATTGGTACACGTTTGTATTGCTCAGCAAATTCTTTATACTTGTTCTCATAGTCGTCATAACCTTTTAGTATTAATCCTAAACAAGTACTGTACATTGGCTTTTTCAATTCTTCGATATGATTAGGTGCCAAATGTTCTGTAGGCAAGCCAATACGGGCATTTAGACCTGTAGCATATTCTGTTAATTGAATGATGTGTTTTAGCTGAGATCCACCACCAGTAAGAATTACACCTCCATTAAGTGTTTTATTATCCAGTCCTACAATTTTTAAATTATACACCACAAAATCGAGTATTTCACTCATTCTTGCTTGAATAATCTGACTTAAATTTTTAACGCTGATCTCCTTAGCAGGCATTCCTTTTAATCCAGGAATTGTAATATAAGCATTTGCATTTGCAGCTTCTGCTAAAGCTGACCCGAACTGAACTTTCATTGCTTCGGCCTGTGTTTTTAATACACCCAAACCTTGTTTAATATCATTAGTAATATTTTCTCCTCCAAAAGGAATTACAGCAGTATGTTTCAAAATTCCGTCGTGAAACACAGCAATATCACTAGTTCCACCACCAATATCTAAAATAACCACACCTGCTTCTAAATCTACATCACTCATAACAGCACCTGCACTTGCCAGTGGTTGAAGTACCAAATCTTTAGTGGTTAAACCGCTTTTTGTTACAGCACGATTGATATTTCTAATGGCATTTTTGTCACCAGTAATGATATGAAAATTTGCTCCAACCTTTACACCATTATAACCAACTGGGTCTTTGATGCTATGTATATTATCTACGTGAAAATCCTGAGGAATAACATCAATAATTTGGTCGCCAGCAGGGATAAAAGTTTTACGTTGATTCTCTATCAGAACATCGATCTCTGCACGTTGAATTTCTAGTTCAGAGTCCTGACGCACAATATCTCCTCGGGTTTGTAGGCTTTTGATGTGGTGACCCGCAATACCAACATAAACTTCATTAATTTCTAAATCGGGGTTACTTGCATAACAATTTTGCAATGCTTGATGTATAGCCTTAATTGTTAAATCGATATTCAGTACCTGACCATGTTGCACACCATTACTATTGGCTCTTCCAAAACCAAGTATTTCTAGCTTACCGTGTTCATTTTTACGTCCTGCAATAGCAGCAATTTTAGTTGTCCCAATATCTAATCCTACGATGATAGGTGCTTCAGTATGATTCATAAATTTTTTTTTCTCGCTCAATTCTGGTCGAATAAATTAATTGCTTAATACAATATTCAATTGATAACGTTTTTTATGATCATTTATTTTACGATCCTAAGAAGTTGAATTAACTTTTGTAAGAATACTACAAACAATACCACATTTAGTGAATTATGGAATCAATATTTAACGAGTCATGCACCATCAAAGCACTTGAAATACTATCTACCATTTTCTTTATGGTTCCTTTTCTGGTTGCTACAATTTGATTCTGAAATCTAATATCTATTATTTCATAGCTATCAATTCCATTTTGCAACCATGCTTTTGTATAAAAAGTATAAAGCTTTTCAAATTTTTGTTTCAGATTATTTGCATCACCAATTAACAAAATGTGATTTCCCATTGTTGGGATTAACTCAAACTTACCAGAGGATGTTATATTAATCTGAGCTATTTGTGCATTCCAGAATGTATCCATGTAAATAAAATTCGAAATTTTTTTAATATCATTTAACAGAATACTATCTGTTTGTGCCAACACTTCATTTTCGCTTGGAAAACCTGTGATGATAAGCACTCTGGCAGTTGCAGTGTTCTTAGTTGGTAATCGCAAGGCATTTTTATCTAAGTATGATGAAGTACCATCAACAGTAAATAATCTAGCAATGGGCACACGTTGTTCAACATCAATATGTAATATCTCATTATTATCGAAATACATTTCAACGTTTTGAATCCAACTATTTTTTTTCAAAGCACTTTCCAATGAAGCTATGTCGATATTTTTAATAGGTCGCTCCTTGATATTTCCAGACGCATTGATGATAGCATCTACCTCTTTTTCTGTTACAAAATAGTTCTGATTATTAGCACTAATTTCTATTTTAGTTCCAGCACAAAAACCAGCTTTTCTTTTTTGCATAGCAGCGACAAACAGGATTAAAATTCCTAATCCTATCAATATCCAAAAGCCCAGTATTAATTGCTGATTTTTAATTTTCAATTTCGAATTTTACTAACTAATTACTTTTTTAACTTCACCAACCATCACATCAATATCTCCAGCTCCAGCCATTACTATTAATTCTGGCTTATTAACTTTAATATATTCCAACAACTGATCCTTACTTATGACTCGTTTGTCTTCTAATATCATATTACTCAAAATCATTTCACTATTGACGCCATCAATTGGCAATTCTCTTGCCGGATAAATAGGCAATAAAGCAACCCTATCAGCCATATCTAAAGCAGTTGGAAATCCATCAGCAAAATCTCTTGTTCGCGTATATAAATGTGGTTGAAAAACAAGTGTTATTTTTTTGTTTGGATAAATACTGCGAACACCGTTGATGAGAGCTTTCAATTCATCTGGATGATGAGCATAGTCATCAATTAAAACACTATTTTCATTTTTAACAATATACTCAAATCTTCTCTTTACTCCTTTAAAATTTGCCAATGCGGCTTTGATTTTAATATCATCAATTTTCAAATACTTAGCTACACCTATTGCTGCTAAAGCATTTTCAATATTATGCAAACCACCCATATTCAAAACAACATCATTTATTGCCCAATATTGATTGATAACATCGAAATGATATGATCCATCTATAACTTGCAAATTAGAGATATGAATATCAGCCTCGATATCAGAAACGCTGTAAGTACAAATATCTTGGTTTGTAAATTTCTCTCTAATGTGTAACCCATGCTTTAAAATTAAACAGCCCCCATCTTTGATTTTTTCTGAAAATTCTACAAATGCATTTTCCACAGCTTCTGCTGTTCCATAAATATCTAAGTGATCAGCATCAACTGCAGTAATAATAGCAACATTTGGAGATAACTTTAAAAAGCTCCTATCATATTCATCAGCTTCAACAACAACATTATTTTGTTTACTACTCCAAAAATTAGTGTTATAATTTGCTGCAATACCACCCAAAAAAGCATTACAACCAAAACCCGTGTCTCTTAACAAATGACCAATCATTGTGCTGGTAGTTGTTTTTCCATGCGTGCCAGCAACACATATATTAAACGAATTTTCTGTTATTAATTTTAAAACATCACTTCGTTTTAAAACACTGTAATTATTATCTGTATAAAAATTTAATTCGCTATGATTTTTTGGAATAGCAGGCGTATAAACAACAAAGTCAACTTGCTTTGGAATGAGATTAATATTGTCTTCAAAATGAATCTTAATACCTTCATCTTGTAGTTGTGTTGTTAATACAGTTTCAGTTTTATCATAACCTGAAACGTTTACTCCCATTGAATTATAGTAGCGGGCTAAGGCACTCATTCCAATACCTCCAATACCAATAAAATATACGCTATTTGGTTTCATTATTAAATTCTATAATTCAATGTTTAAAATAATTTGTGATGCAATAACTTCATCTGCATTAGTGATTGCAAATTTTGAAATTGCATTTCCCATAGTTTTTTGAGCAGCAGTATTTTCTACTAGTGCTATTACTGAATTCACTAAATCAACTATTACATTTTCATCTTTTATTAGAATTGCAGCATTTTTATTGGCCAAGTGCATTGCATTTGCTGTTTGATGATCTTCGGCAGCAAAAGGATATGGAACAAGAATCGCAGGCTTTTTTATAGCACAAATTTCAGCAACACTCATTGCTCCGCTCCTACTAACAACAACATCTGCAGCAGCATAAGCCATATCCATTTTTTCAATAAAAGCATTTACCCAAATACCTTTTTTATCTTTTGCAGATTGAGCAAATTGATCTGCTATTGATTTTCCTGTTTGCCAAATTAATTGAATATCGTTCTTTACAAATCCATCTAAACCTAATGCTATGGCTTCATTGATGGATTTTGCACCAAGGCTTCCGCCAATTACTAAAACAATTTTTTTATTTGCATTTAAATTAAAAAAGCCGATGGCTTCGTCTCGTAAAATACTATTTTCTGCAATTGACCTTCTTATAGGATTTCCTGAAACAATTATTTTATTTTTGGGGAAGAACTTTTCCATCCCATCACTTGCCACAAAAATTTTTGTTGCCTTTTTTCCTAATAAAATATTGCTTTTGCCAGCGAAAGAATTGCTTTCGTGTATAAACGTTTTAATGCCTTTTGTTTGACAATATTTTAAAACAGGAAAACTTGAATATCCACCAACACCAATAGCTGCAGTTGGTTTGAATTCATTTACAATTTTTCTTACTTGCCAAAAACTTTTAATCAATTTGAATGGCAATGTAATATTTTTTACGAGTGAACTTCTGTTGAAACCTGCTATAGACAGGCCTTTAATAGCATAACCCGCTTGAGGAACTTTTTCCATTTCCATTTTTCCTTTTGCACCAACAAATAAAATTTCAGTATTGGGGTCTATTTTTCTTAAAGCATTTGCAATAGCAATTGCAGGAAAAATATGCCCACCTGTTCCTCCTCCAGCTATAATAAAACGACGAGATGAAGTACTCCCTGAATGAGTAGCATCAATGTTATATATTAAATTATTTTCTTTCATTTAACAAACTATATTGGCTGAACAACTGGCTCAACCTTTTGAAGTAAAGGTTCGGATACGCCCTCTAGTTTTTCTACATTTCTACCAACACTTAATATGATTCCTAACGATGCACAAGTAAACAAATAAGATGTACCGCCCATACTAATAAATGGAAGTGTAACGCCTGTAACGGGCATCAATCCTACACTTACTGCCATATTTGCCAAAGCCTGTATAACAATTGCGAAGCTTAATCCCAATGCTAAAAAAGAACCGAAAGCATAAGGACATCGTCTGAAAATTCTTATACATCTAAACAAAAAACCAATATATAAGAAGATAATTAACGCTGCACCTATTAAACCATATTCTTCGATAATCACAGAAAAAATAAAATCATTCTCTGCTTCCGATAGAAAGTTACTTACTTGTCCTCGACCAGGACCTGTGCCCCAAAAAATGCTGCCACTAGCAATTGCCATTTTAGAGAAATTTTCTTGACTTGTGGAGCTATCTACACCAAATGTTGTGAAATCGAAAATTCTTTTTTTCCAAGTCCCTTTCCTCTTAAGAATTGAGTGATCTTTATCTTGCAATTCTGTTCTCTCAGCATCAGATTTATAAGTTTTGTGAATATAAAAAATATAAGATCCAGCTGCAAAACCAATAATAGCAAAGAGAGTTGCAATATGTTTTATATTAGCTCTGCCTAAAAATAAAACAGCAATACCTGCAGCTGCAGTTAAAGCTGCAGTTGAAAAATTACTTGGAAGAATAAGAATACAAGTTATTCCTATAACAACTAAAGCTGGCAAAAATCCTTGTTTAAAATCTTTAATAACTTCTTGCTTTCTGCTAATAAATTTTGCTAAAAAAACGAACAGTGCAAGCTTAGCAAATTCACTTGTTTGAAAAGAAACTTTTAGAATTGGAATTTGCAGCCACCTAGTTCCATCATTTTTTGTATTACCCCAAATTATTGTAACGATTAACAAGATAATTGCTAGAACAAACAAGTATGTAGCTATTTTCAAGAAAAAAGTATAATTAATTTGATGGATAAAATAAATGGCAGTTAAACCAACTCCAGCAAATGCAATTTGCTTGAAAAGAAAAAATTCAGTATTCCCAAAGTATTTTCTGTAGGCCAATGAACCTGCTGCACTGTAAACAACAAGTATTGAGATCAATGACAAAAGAATAACAATTCCCCATAAATATTTATCTCCTTTAGCTTTTGCTAAAAGTGCATTTCCAGAGTCTTTTAACTGAGGAAATTCTGAAAATAATTTATCT
The DNA here is from genome assembly GCA_947455425.1 of Chitinophagaceae bacterium. Lineage (GTDB taxonomy): Bacteria > Bacteroidota > Bacteroidia > Chitinophagales > Chitinophagaceae > CAIVPM01. The sequence goes on from CANGOT010000071.1 coordinate 10,119, forward strand.
GAAGTTTCTTTAAACATTTTATATATTGATGTTGCAATATTGCTTCAAACTCAATGTTAACAATAATTTGCAATATGCTATGAAATTATAAAGCCAAGACAGCAGCTTTAAACTGTTTGCCTCTATCTTCATAGTTTTTAAATAAGTCAAAACTTGCACAAGCTGGGCTTAGTAAAACAGCGTCTCC
>CANGOT010000072.1 GCA_947455425.1 Chitinophagaceae bacterium
GTGTTCGATACATTCAATGTTTTATATGGCGACTATCCTTATGCGAATGAGAAAACAGGCTTTTATGAGTTTGGTTTTGGTGGAGGGATGGAGCATCAAACTTTTTCTGGGGTTGACGGCAACAGTTTGCAAGATAATAGCACTTTAGCTCATGAACTAGGACATCAGTGGTGGGGAGATAAAGTAACATTCGCAACTTGGAAAGACTTATGGTTGGCTGAAGGGTTTGCAACTTATGGCGAAGTATTGGCATCAGAATTTGTTCCTGCTTTAGGCACTAATTGGGTAACAATGTTAAGAGGTTATAAAACTGCTGCAAGAAACAATACATCAACTGCAATATACTTATCAGATATTTCTAATTCGGATGCGGTTTGGAAAAGTAATAACGTTTCTGCTGTGTATGATAGAGGCTGTATGGTTGCTTCAATGTTGAGAGCACTATTAGGCAATGAAAAGTATTTCACGGCCTGTAAATATTATTTAAATGATACTGCTATAGCTTACAAATCTGCAACTACTTCCGATTTGCAACGTCATATGCAAGCCCAGTTTGGGGAAAATATGAGTAACTTTTTTAATGAATGGATTTATAAAAAAGGGTCACCCAGATACACCATTAATTGGGGTAATGTTGCAAAAAAAATAAATATTAAACTCTCACAAACTGTTGTATCCTCTGGAACGGTTGGTACTGCATCAACCTTTTTTCCCATGCCGGTTGTACTCAAAATTCAAGATACAATAAATGGATTAGATACAACAGTAGTTATCTATCACAAAGCAATCGACACATTAATTTTTTCAGGTAAAGGAATTGGTAGTTTTGTAATTGGCAATACTATTTCTTATCAACTTTCATTTACTCCCAATAAAATTCTATTTGATCCACAAAGTAAAACGATGGCAGTTGGTACTGTAAGCTATTCAGCAATATTGCCTGTTTATGATATAGAATTTTTTTCAAAGAAAATACAAAATAAAAACCTTTTGGAGATTAGTATTTTTAGCGATCATAATATTGATAGGGTTGAATTGCAAAGTAGCACTGATGGCATAAACTTTACAACACTCGGTCTAATGCAATCTATAGCTGCGAATGCTAAATCAAAACAATTTGAACTGACTGATGAGAATATTACTTTTTCTGGAATTTATTATAGAGCTAAAGTTTTTTCAATGGATAAATCCATATTTTCTAAAGTGATTTATGTTGATAACAAAGCAAATTCAAATAGAATTCTTGTTTCACCAAATCCGGCTGAAAATTTCGTGAATGTCTACTTTGAAAACAATAAAAACATCAGTACAATTCTTCAATTAGTAAAAATTGATGGTAAAGTATTGCAGCAACAAAATACTACAAACAACTTTGCAAGATTTGAAACTACTAATATTGCAAAAGGTATTTACTATATCAGAATTTATCAGAATAGTAAATTTATTGGCACCGAAAAATTAATTGTTAAAGGAGTTTTAAGATAATAATTTCAACCAATGCTTTTTAACTCATTTTCATTTTTAGTATTTATATTTATCGTTGTTCCTTTGTTTTATTTGTTATCACACAAATACAGATGGTTATTGCTTTTAGTGGCAAGTTGTTTTTTTTATGCCTTCTTTATTCCTGCATATTTATTAGTACTTTTTGCAATTATTACTATTGATTATTTTGCAGCGATACAAATTGAAAAAGCAGAACAAAGACATAAGAAAAAATTCTTATTTTTAAGTCTTTGCGGTAACTTGGGTATCTTATTTTTTTTTAAGTATTATAATTTTTTTACCGATAATATAAATCAGTTAACAACAGTTTTTCCTTTCGTTAAAACAAGATTACAGCATCTAAATATCATTCTTCCAATTGGTCTTTCGTTTCATACTTTTCAAGCAATAAGCTATGTTGTTGAGGTGTATAAGGGTAAACAAAAGCCAGAAAAATCTTTTGGTATCTATGCCTTGTTTGTGATGTTTTTTCCTCAGTTGGTTGCTGGGCCAATAGAGCGTCCTCAAAACATGTTGCATCAATTTCATGAAGTAAAAAAAATAAATTTTAGTGCCATGTTTTCGGGTTTGAGATATATTTTATTTGGCTTATTTATGAAAAGTGTCATTGCAGATAGATTAGCCATTCCTGTTGATGCCGTTTTTAATAATGCAACACAATGGCATGGATTATCTATGATTATTGCTACATTTTTCTTTGCTATACAGATATATTGCGATTTTGCCGGATACAGTTATATGGCATTTGGTATTGCCAGGTTATTTGGCTTTAATTTAATGATGAATTTTCGTCAGCCTTATTTCTCAAAAAATATTGGCGAGTTTTGGACTCGTTGGCATATCTCTTTATCAACCTGGTTTCGAGACTATTTATATCTTCCATTGTCGGGAGAAAATCCAACTTTTTTAAAAGACTTTAGAAACATTGTTATTGTGTTTGCTATAAGTGGGCTTTGGCATGGAGCTAATTATACTTTTATTGTTTGGGGATTATTTCATGCAGTAATGCTGGTTTGTTATACTGCATTTACCAAGTTCTCACCTGGAATAAAAATTCCAAATATTGTTGCAATGATTGGCTTGTTTATTTTGGTTTGCTTTGGCTGGATTTTTTTTAGAGCTAACAATGTAACTACTGCTACCACAATAATTCAGGAAATTTTTAATTTCAATAATCACTATTTACAACCATTTAGTAATGATGGTTTGTCTGGCTTGCCCGGAACCTTTTTGGGTCTGCAATTATGGGAAATTTTATTTTCATTTTTTCTTGTTGTTGTCATGTTTTTCTTAGACCATTTAGTAGCTACAAAAAAGATTTATAAATTATTTAGTTATCCAATGTATATCCAATGGATTGTTTACTATGTTGCTATTCTTACAATTTTCGTTGCTGGAGTTTTTGATACAAGACAATTTATTTACTTTCAATTTTAGGCAATGAAAAAAGGAATATTAACATCGATATATTTTGCAGGAACTTTATTTGTTATTCTTTTAATGACAGATAGGTTTCTTGATTTTACAGTTAAAAAATGTAATACAGGGCATTTGGGAAAAGTGAATAAAATATTAGATAAATCTATAAAACCACAAATTGCCATTTTTGGTCCATCGCTTGGAGAGAATGGTTTTAATAGTTTACAAATACAAAGGCAAACCAATAAAACTGTTTATAATTTTTGTTTGGCCGGAACAATTTTTATGCAATATGAAGGGTTAATAAATGAACTGAATGAAAAATCTAATGAAACCGAAATTTTTGTTTTATCTGAATTTGTTTTTAACTTTCAACCAAGAAAACAATTAACTGAAATTGAAAATTATTTGCCCTACTTGAAAAATAAAAATATTTACAATTCTCTTGCTAGCATTGATTCTGAACTAACATATAAAAGTAGATATATTCCCTTTTATAAATTTATAGCAGCTACAAATCATTACTACACTAGTTCATTTAGGGGGCTTAAGCATTTCATTAAAGGATCGAAAAAAAATGTAGATACCCTAATGGGATATTTGCCAGTAAAAAAAGGCTGGAATAAACTAGAAGATGATTTTATTGCAAATACTTTGCATATTGATATTATCATTGATAGCAATATTGTAAATGAGTATATAAAATGTGTTAACGCTTTAAAACAAAAAGGTAGAAAAGTTGTTATCACTATACCCCCAATTTATATTCCAAAAGGACAAAAGGTTGTCGATTTAGAACCTTACAGAAATACACTTAAATCAATTGCACAGAAAACAAATTCTGTTTTTTGGGACTTCAGTGAGTCAATGGTTGATAAAAAATATTTTCATAATATAGATCACCTGAATACTTATGGGGCATTGGTTTTTAGTAATGTGTTTGCTGATAGTTTAAATAATCTAAAACAATAAAATTAAAAAATGCTTTTTAATTCATTTTCATTTTTGGTTTTTATTGTTATTGTTGTACCCCTTTTCTATTTACTATCTCACAAATATCGATGGTTGCTGCTTTTGATAGCGAGTTGCTTGTTTTACGCCTTTTATATTCCTGCTTATTTATTGGTTCTTTTTGCTATCATTACTATTGATTATTTTGCTGCAATACAAATTGAAAAAGCTACGTTTAAGCATAAGAAGAAATATTTATTGCTCAGTCTTTTGGGAAATCTTGGCATTTTATTTTTCTTTAAATATTATAATTTCTTTATAGATAATATTAACCAATTAGCTAATACATTTCCATTCATAAAAACAAGGTTACAACACCTTGATATTATTTTGCCCATAGGACTTTCGTTTCATACATTTCAAGCAATTAGTTATGTTGTAGAGGTATATAAAGGAAGGCAAAAGCCCGAAAAAAATTATGGCATTTATGCATTATATGTAATGTTCTTTCCTCAATTAGTGGCAGGTCCAATTGAGCGTCCTCAAAATATGTTGCATCAGTTTCATACCAATAAAAAGTTTGATTTCAACAATATTGCTTCTGGGATTAGATATATACTTTGGGGGTTGTTTATGAAAGCTGTAATTGCAGATAGGTTAGCGATTCCGGTAGATACTGTTTTTAATAATCCTGGTGGCTGGTCTGGTTTGTGTGTAATTTTTGCAACGCTATTTTTTGCTATGCAAATCTATTGCGATTTTGCAGGCTATAGTTATATGGCATTGGGTATTGCCAGATTAATGGGATTTAACTTAATGTTTAATTTCAGGCAACCATATTTCTCAAAAAACATCAGCGAATTTTGGACTCGTTGGCATATCTCATTGTCTACTTGGTTTAAAGATTATGTTTATATTCCACTGGGGGGAAATAGAGTAGGTCAATCAAAAATGTTTTTTAATCTGCTCATTGTATTTTTATTAAGTGGTTTATGGCATGGTGCCAGTTGGACTTTTGTTGCCTGGGGATTATTTCATTGTTTGCTTATGATTGCATACCACATTTACAAAACATATTTTCCAACAATAAAAGTTTCAAATGCAATAACAACAACAGTTACGTTTGTGTTTGTTTGTTTGGGATGGATTTTTTTTAGAGCAAAAAATATGCACGATGCAAAACAATTATTTGCCAGCATCTTTAATTTTTCAAAAACATATTTTAGCATTCTGGATGATGGTACTCATGGTATAAGAGCAGGTATTCTGGGCTTGCCAGTATGGAGTTTTATGTATTGCTTTTTCTTAGTACCTGTTTTTTTATATTTAGACAATTATGTAGGAAAAGGAAAAGCTGCCACTATAAAATCAAAATCTTTTTTTATTAGATGGTGTGTTTACAATGCAATGATTGTTATCATTTTTTTGTTTGGCATTTTTGGGTTTAGAGAGTTTATTTATTTTAAATTTTAAACGATGAAAAACAATATTAAACTTTCTATTTTTTATTTATTCAGCATTGTTTTTATTCTTTTTTTTATTGATAGTTTTTTGGCATTCACAGTTAAAAAATGCGAAACAGGAAATCTGGGGAAAGTGAATAAAATATTCAATAATACTGCTAAACCACAAATTGCCATATTTGGCCCATCGGTTGGTTTAAATGGTTTTAACTCTTTGCAAATACAAAATCAAACACATAAAACAGTATATAATTTTTGTTTGGAAGGAACTTTATTTACTCAATACGAAGGCTTAATAAATGAATTGAATGAACGAAGTAAGACGACTGAAATAGTAGTGCTCTCTGAATTTATTTATACTTTTGAACCAAGAAAAGAAATAGTGGAAATGGAGAATTATTTGCCCTATTTAAGCAATAACAATGTTTATAATTCGCTGTATGCTGTAAATCCAGAAGTAGCATATAAATGCAGATATATTCCTTTTTACCGGCTCATTACTGCGACTTATCACTACTACAATAGCTCGGCCAGAGGAATTAAAAAAATGCTATTCAAATCAAAACAAACCAACGATACTTTAATGGGTTTTTTTCCTGTTAATAAAAAATGGAATAAATATGAAGACGAGTTTTTGGCAACAACAACTCATTTGGATATACCTATTGATAGTAATATTGTAAATGAATATACCAAATGTGTTAGTGCATTAAGGCAAAAGGGTAGAAAAGTTATTATTACCATTACACCCATTTATATTCCTAAAGGACAAACTGCGGTTGATTTAGCACCACTTAGAAATACTTTCAAAGCTATTGCTCAAAAAACAAATTCAACTTTCTGGGATTTTAGTGAGTCAATGGTAGATAAAAAATATTTTCATAGCATTAATCATCTCAATGCTTATGGTGCATCTGTATTTAGTAAACTATTTGCAGATAGTTTAAATAAAAGTAATTAATTCTTTTGTAAAAGAGTGCTAATTAAACCAACACTTTTCTCATAAAAATTAGCAAATGTTTAGTTGATGATTCTAGTATTTAAAGAACTTATCTTTTAATTTTAATATAGGGCTCTCAATATATTTGAAGGAAAATAATGCAAGTAAGTATGTTAAAACTGAATATATTGGAAATTTAATTATCCAGGAGTGATAATGCAAATAACTATATTCACCCCACGAAGCAAAATCAATTTTTAACCAAAAAACATTAAACACATATTTTGTAAGTAAATATGCTAGTGGTAAATGGAAAATATAAATGCCATAAGCTACTGTGCCGATTTTGACAATATGCTTGTTTTTTAAAAATTGATTTATAATATTTATTGCAAAATCGAAGTGAGCAGCTTTTAATACAAAGTATAATGAACTAAAGCCGAGTATTAATGGTTGATATCTGGTTTTAATAATCAAACTAAATATCGTTATAAAAACGAGTACATATTCTAGCCATTTTTTCTTAAGAAAATCAAGAGAAATTAATTCTGGATTTAATGAAATAATGGCACCCAAGGCCCCCATGCACAGAGAGGCAGAGCGGGTTAATAAACTTACATAATTAAATTTACTAAGCTCCGGAAAAATATTAAATACCATTTGACTATATCCAACTATAATAAAGGCAAGGGTTAGAGAAATTAGTACTCTTGGGTATTTCTTTAGTGAAATAATTAATATGGGCCAAAAAATGTAAAACTGCTCTTCAACAGATAAAGACCAAAAATGAATGATTGGAGAATTATCATTTACAGAATTTATTTTAATAGCATAATTAAATGTATAGGTTAAAACCCATACCAGCTGTTCTCGAACAGTATCAATGTTAACAATCCACAATAATAAAACAGTTAGGTAGTATAGTGGAAAAATTCTCAGCGTTCTTCTGCCAATAAAATTCAGGTAATTTGTTTTAAAAGACTTTTCATTGGGTTTAAGGAGAATAGTGGTAATTAAAAAACCGCTGATTACAAAGAACAAATCAACACCATAGTAACCTGCCGAAATGAATTTTCCAAGAAATCCTGCAAAATGTTCTATAATAACTAAAAAAATTGCCACAAACCTTAGCCCATCGATCTTGTCGTAATAATTCATACTTCGGCAAATATACCTACCTCAAAGAAAATATACTACCCAATTGCTTAAATACCAGCTAATATTATTATATTCACTTTAAAAACTGATAAATATTTTGATGATATCTATAGTGTTTTCTTGTTATATTATAAATAATTCATAAAATGTAATCATGTCATCCATTTACTTTTCCACCAATATTATTTATACAACTAAAAGCCATCCTCAACGTTTACATTTGCGACAATTTTAATTTTCAAAAAATAATGTTTCGAATAATGTTTCTTAGTTTGTTTTCGTTTTTTTTTCTTTCATGCAACAATGCCCCGGTTGCAGCAAAGTCTACACCTCCTGGCGATTCTACTTTTTGCTATAAACCATTAAGTCAAAGTCAAAAAGAACATTATTTACAACAAATACTCCCAACTTATAATAGTTTACTGGGAAATGCAGGATTTAATGGAGCTATTTTAATTGCTAAAAATGGCGAAATTATTTTTGAAGATTATAAAGGTGTTATTAATTATAAAACCAAAGAACCCATTACGGCTAACAGCCAGTTTCATATTGCATCTGTTTCAAAAACATTTACAGCAATGGCTGTTTTAAGATTAATGGAACAAGGCAAAATAAATTTAGATGCCGATGTGAAAACATATTTAAGTGCATTTCCATATAATAATGTTACCATAAAAAATTTGCTAAGTCATAGAAGTGGCTTGCCTAATTATGTTCATTTAATGGAAGGAAATAGTACCGAAACTTTTAGAAAGAAAAATAAGCGTGGCAAATGGGTAACTTATTCAAGAGTTGTAAAAAATAATAATATCAAAGCAGGTTTAGTAACTAATAAAGATATGCTTCAATTTTTAATTGAAAAACATCCTGCAATAGAATCTTTGCCAAATAGAAGATTTCAATATTGCAATACTAATTTTGCTTTATTAGCTCTTATTGTTGAAAAAGTTACTGGTCTTGAATTTCCAACTTATATGAAAGATAGCGTGTTTACACCATTGGGAATGAATAATACATATGTATTTAGTATTAAAGACACTGCTCACTATACTCCATCTTACAAATATAATTTTGTTCCATACGGTATTGAAAAACTAGATTGTGTTTATGGAGATAAAAATGTTTACAGTACACCACGAGATATTTTAATTTGGGATAAAACACTTTATACCAATAAATTTATTACTCAACAAACATATCAATTAGCTTGCACTGCTTGCAGTAATGAAAGAGCTGGAACACATAATTATGGTTTGGGTTGGCGTTTATTTACATATCCTACCTATACAATACCCTATCATAATGGTTGGTGGCATGGAAATAATGCTGTATTTACAAGACTTGTAAAAGATACTGCCACCATTATAGTATTGGGAAATAGATATAATCCGAGAATTTATAAAGCTAAAGAGTTGGCAAATATTTTTACCCAAACAACCGATACCTTGCAAGTTGAAGAGTAGTTGATTTATACGCAAGTTTTATAAATAACTACATTTGCTTTTTTAAATTAATAATTATTCAAAATTTATTTTATGCCAGGATTTGAATTTTTTGGTGCAGAAGAACGAAAAGAGGTGAATGATGTGTTGAACACAGGAATTTTAATGCGTTATGGATTTGATGGAGCCAGACAGGGCATATGGAAAGCTAAAGAATTAGAGCAAGAAATTTGCAAAACATTTGGTAGTACCTATGCACACCTTACCAGTAGTGGCACTGCTGCATTAACAACAGCCATGGCTGCATTGGGAATTGGTGCAGGAGACGAAGTAATTATGCCTGCATTTACTTTTGTTGCAAGCTTTGAAGCTATTTTAAGTACAGGTGCCATTCCTGTTTTAGTTGATGTTGACGATACTTTAACATTGAATCCCGAAGCAGTTAAAAAAGCTATTACACCACAAACAAAATGTATTATGCCAGTGCATATGTGTGGAAGTATGGCAGATATGGATGCTTTGAAAGCCATTTGCAAAGAGCATAATTTATTGTTACTGGAAGATGCTTGCCAAAGTATTGGTGGTACTTACAAAGGACAAAAATTAGGAACCATTGGTGATGCAGGAACTTTTAGCTTCGATTTTGTAAAAACAATTACCTGTGCCGAAGGCGGTGTGGTAATGACTAATAACGAAAATACTATTACAAATTGTGATGGATATACCGACCATGGTCACGACCATTTGGGCGTTGATAGAGGTGCCGATCTTCACCCTTTTATTGGATATAATTTTAGAATCAGTGAACTGCACGCTGCTGTTGGCTTAGCACAAATCAGAAAACTCGATAATTTTTTAGCTATTCAAAAAAGAAATCATAGAAAATTAAAAAGTATTTTATCTACTGTTCCTGAAATTAGTTTTAGAAGAATTCCTGACGAACAAGGCGATAGCTGCACTTTTATTAGCTGGTTTTTACCCACGGAAGAATTAGCAAGAGCATTTGTTACAGAAATGAAAGCACAAGGTTTGATGCCGGGTAATTTCTATTGGTTCGATAATAACTGGCATTACATTAAGAAGTGGGATCACCTGAAAAAAGCGAAAAGTCTTTTTCATCTTAGTTTAGATCAGCAATTACATTTAATGAGTTTAGATAAACAAGATTTCACTGCTAGTGATGCTGTAATGAGTCGTTGTATTTCAACAGCCATCA
>CANGOT010000073.1 GCA_947455425.1 Chitinophagaceae bacterium
GTATGAATTACATTCCTTGTGCATCATCTGCAGTAGGGCCATACATACCCGGTAAAGGCACATTTAAGAGTCTTAAATAAACTGTTAATTGTCCACGATGATGATATAAATGATTTAAGCACCAAGTTCTTGTTACAGCCAATTTAGGCATGGTAAAGTAAACTTGTTCGCCGTTACGCATGGTCCACATTTTTCCAAACTCTTCATCTGCAATTTCATTTAAAATTGTGGTAGCTTTTGCAACCAAATCATCGTGCATGGCTAATAATTCTTCGGTAGTATTTAGTTGTTTGGGTGTAAAATCACCTACAGAAAAGTCTAGCTCATCGTGTACTAAGCATTCTTTCCACCAACCTGTAATTTCGGTTACATGCGTTGCAAGACGTCTTAACGACATTGACTTCTCGTGTGGCTTAAAATCAGCTTGGTCAATAGGAACCACCGCTAACAATTTTCTTGTGCTGGCAGCTTCTTGTAATACCTCGGCTAATATTGTTTTACCTATGCTCATGATTATAGTTTATTGCTTTGGAAGTCTATAAATTCTGATTTTTTCTCTCACTCTTTGGATATCGTCGTCAACAAAATTATTACCAGCTGCTTTAGCTTTTAAATACCACTCCAAAGCTTTTGTATCGCTTTTTTCAACGCCATAACCATTTTCATAAAAACCGCCGATAGCTTTTATAGCATCAGGATCACCTTTTTGAGTAGGCGTTCCGGCTGCTTTTTTATAGTAGTCCATTGCCATTACCAAGTTAGTATCTACTGCTTCACCATTTTGTTGCATTAAACCTAGTCTGTAATATGCTGCATATCTTGAAGCAGATTTACCTTTTGCTCTAGTAGCAAGATCCCAATAATATCTTGCAGTACCTAAAGAATCTAACTTATAGAAATCCCAACCAAGATTGTACAAAATAGTTGTACTATCAACTCCTGTTACTTTTTCTACAGAAGTTTTTCTATACACAGGTTTGGTGGTTTGAGCAGCGGCTAACAAACAATTAGCTGATAAAAGAACTAATAAAAGATGTTTCATTTTTAAATGATTGATTGATTATAAGGACAAATTAAAATTTTATACTTTTAGAATTCATAGTTTACACCTTTATCAGAACGTAATTCTGGCAATTTTATTTTATACTGCTTACCAAATATTCACTCTTAAACTATCTGTTCTGAACATTTTATCACCTTTTTTAATTCCAAATGCTTCATAAAATTCTGGAATATTAGCAACAGGGCCATTAATTCTTTCTTTAGCCGGGCTATGAACATCGGTTTTTACTCTGTTAGCCAAATGTTCTTTACGAGCCTGATACATCCAACTATAAGCGTATCCTAAGAAATATCTTTGCATTGGCGTAAAACCACCAATCTTTTTTCCCTGTTTAAAAGTTTCAGTTTTTTTAAATGCATCCAAGCCTAAAAGTAAACCACCAAGGTCGGCAATATTTTCGCCTTGTGTTGCTTCACCATTAATATGCAAAGTATCAACAGGTATAAATTCATTAAATTGTTGAATAATATTTTTTGCACGAAGTTTAAATTCCTCACCATCTTTTTGTGTCCAACAATCTTTTAGGTTTCCTTGTGCATCGTATTGTCGTCCCTGATCATCAAAGCCATGAGTAATCTCGTGGCCAATAGTACTTGCAGCAGCATAACCATAAACAAGAGCATCATCTAGTTCAGCATCTTTTTTACCAGGAATGGCGAATATTCCTGCAGGTAAAACAATTTCGTTATTGCTAGGATTATAGTAGGCATTATAGGTTTGAGGTGTCATATCCCATTCATCTCTATTCACTGGTTTTCCTAATTTATCAACCCTGTATTGATGCCACCATTCATTTGCTTTTTGAATATTTTCTACATAAGATGATTTGCTGATTTGCATGGCAGTAAAGTCTTTCCACTTGTCGGGGTAGCCAACTTTCTTTTTTATTTTAGCCAGCTTATCATAAGCTTTAGTTTTTGTTTCGTCGCTCATCCAGGACAGTTTAGCGATTCTTTCTTTATAAGCATCACGAATAGCTTCCACTAAATCTTCGTAACGTTTTTTAGCAGTAGCATCGAAATATTCTTTTACAAATAGTTGACCCAATGCCTCACCAATAGCACCTTCTTCTGCATCTAAAACCCTTTTCCAACGAGGTCTTGGTTCTTTAGCACCACTTAAGGTTTTGCCATAGTTAAACTTATCCATAAATGTTTTATTATCCATATATGGAGCAAAGTCTGCAACATAATTATACTTCATGTAGTTTTTCCAAACATCTATAGGTGTAGCTTTTAATTCGCTATTTAAAGCAGTATAAAATTCAGGCTGACCAACAATAACGCTATCTAATTTTGTAATTTTAGAAACAGATAAATAATCACTCCAGTTTATATTAGGTGTGAGTGTTTGTAAAGCACCTACACTCATTTTGTTGTAATTTTTATAAGGATCTCTTAAGTCGGCCAGTTTTCTGGAAGCTTTAGCCAGCCTGGTTTCCAATGCATAAACATCGTTCATTATTTTGGTAGCAGTTGCTTCATCATTACCCAGTTGAATGAATATTTTTACCAGATATTCTTTAAAAGCTTTTTGAACAGCAATTGTTTTTTCATCGGTATTAAAGTAGTAGTCACGATTAGGCATTCCCAGGCCACCTTGTGATAATTGATAAGCCATTTGTTCGCTATTCTTATCGTCTTGTGCAATGTAACTATTAAAAAAAGTGTGAGACCCTTTTTTGCCCAATTCGGCAGATAGCTTTATTAAATCTGCTACAGTATTGGCTTTTGAAATTTTATCTAAATCTGTTTGAAGAGGGGTAATGCCGTTTTTATTAATAGCATTTGTATCCATTGCTGTGCTCCAGAAATCGGCAATCTTTTGAGAAACTGTACCAGCCTTTGCACTTTCCTTTACAGCATTTTCATTGATAGTGATCAGTCTTTTATATATTTCTTCCTGTACTAAATTGCCAATACCCCAGGCAGCTTCAGCATCTGGGATTTTGTTGTTTTTTATCCAGCCATTATTGGCATACATAAAAAAATCATCGCCAGGTTTAATGGTGGTGTCTAGGTTGTCAACTAGCGGATCGGTTGTTTTTGTTTCTTGTTTATTGCTGCAACTAAACAAAAGGGTAGTAGCAAACAATGGTAGCATACGTTTCAGCATAATTTTATATTTGGCATAAAAGTAATGCTGTACTCAATACAAAGGAACATTGATTGATGAGGAGCGTTATTTTATCTTAAGATAGTGATACTGCCTGTCATTAATGGTTTACCTCTTTTAATATCAATAATGTAATAATAAGTACCAACAGCTAGTGGATTACCTTGTCCTTCATAGGTTCCATCCCAGGCTTTATGGTAGCCTCTGCGAGAAAAAACCAATCGACCATATCTATCAAAAACGTCAACAGTGATGCCTGTATAATTTTCTAAACCTTTAATTTCCCAGGTATCATTTACACCATCGCCATTTGGAGAAAATACATTTGGTATCGTAAAGCTAGATAATACAATTACATGGACCGAATCATAATTAGTACACTGACCATTAGATACAATTAGTCTATATGTTGTATCTGCGGGTTTAAGTATTGTTGGTTGCAAAATATCGTCACTACTTAAGTTAAATGAAGGTATCCAGGTATAACTAATAACATCATTACCACTGGTAGCTTTGAAACTAGTTTGATCGGTTGCCATTAGATACAGATCCTGTCCGGCATCAACTGTAGGAATATTATAAACAGTTACCAGTGTAGTGTCTGTTGTAGTGCAATTATTTGCTTTTACTTCAACTAGGAAAGTGCCAGCAGTTTTAACAGTAATCGAACTAGTAATTTCTCCTGTGCTCCATAGATATTTACTTATGGCAATATTGCTTACAGCATTTAAAATTGCACTGTCTCCATCACAAAAACCAACCGAATGTGGCAGGCTAATTTGTGGGGGATTACCAAAAATAACAGTAGATGTATCTTTCGTAATACAAGAATTTAAATTAGCAGTTACAAAATACGTTCCTGTTGATTTTATCCAAACAGTTGGAGTAGTTGCCCCATTGTTCCAGGTGTAAATGGTACCAGCTGCGTTGGTCGCATCTAACTTCACACTATCACCCAAACAACTTAAAATACTTGGTTGTAGATTTAATATTGGAAATTGTATAATGCTTACCACGGTTGTATCATAGGCATCACATACACCCAAACTTGCTTTTACAAAATAAGTACCTGCGGTGCTTACGCTGATGGATGGAGTTGTTTCTCCAGTACTCCAATTAAAAGTTGTTCCAGCCAAAGTTGTAGCATCTAATAAAATTGTTTTACCCTGACAAGTATCTCTTGATTTTGGTAAATTTAATACGGGTGTTTTATTAAATACAGCCACTGTTGTATCGCTGGCTGCACAGGTATTTAAGCTTGCAGTAACAATATACGTTCCTGTTGATTTTATCCAAACAGTTGGTGTGGTAGCACCGTTGCTCCAAGTATAAATTGTACCAGTTGCATTGGTAGCATCTAACTTCACACTATCGCCCAAACAACTTAAAACATTAGGTTGTAAATTTAATGTTGGATATTGTGTAATGCTTGCCACTGTTGTATCATAGGCATCGCATACACCTAAGCTTGCTTTCACAAAATAGGTGCCTGCAGTGCTTACATTGATGGATGGCGTTATTTCTCCTGTGCTCCAAGCATAACTTGTTCCGGCAAATGTTGTGGCATCTAATAAAATTTTTTTACCTTGACAAGTATCTCTTGATTTTGGTAAATTTAATATGGGGGTTTTGTTAAATACGGCGACTGTTGTATCACTGGTTGCACAAGTATTTAAACTTGCAGTAACAATATAAGTGCCTGTTGATTTTATCCAAACAGTTGGTGTGGTGGCACCATTGCTCCAGGTGTAAATAGTGCCAGCAGCATTGGTTGCATCTAACTTTACACTATCCCCCAAACAACTTAAAACATTTGCTTGCAGATTTAATGTTGGAAATTGTGTAATGCTTACCACAGTTGTATCATAGGCATCGCAAACACCCAAACTTGCTTTCACAAAATAGGTGCCTGCAGTGCTTACATTGATGGATGGGGTTATTTCTCCCGTGCTCCAGGTGTAACTTGTTCCCGCAAATGTTGTAGCGTCTAATACAATTGTTTTACCCTGACAAGTATCTCTTGATTTTGGTAAGATTAATACTGGGGTTTTATTAAATACAGCAACTGTTGTATCGCTGGTTGCACATCCATTTAAACTAGCAATTACAATAAAAGTTCCTGTTGATTTTATCCAGTTAATTGGGGTAGTTGATCCATCACTCCAAGTATAAATGGTACCTGCTGTATTGGTTGCATCTAGCTTCACACTATCGCCTAAACAGCTAGAAGCAGTTGGTGGTAAGTTCAATGTAGGATACTGAGTAACGCTTACTATTGTTGTATCGTAGGCATTACAAACACCTAGTGTTGCTTTTACAAAATAGCTAGCATTAGCATTGGCATTGGCATAAATACTAGGTGTTGTTGCACCGTTGCTCCATAAATAACTGGTTCCTGTAAATGTTGTAGCATCGAGTAAAACACTATCTCCGGCACAAATATTCTTAACAGCTGGAAGATTTAGTACAGGCGTATTATAAAAAGTAATATCAGATGTATCATTTACAGAACAACCATTCAAATCAACAGTAACAATATATTGCCCTGAAGTATTTACCCAAAAACTAGGGTTAGTATTATTTTTAGTATTCCATAGATAAGTACATCCAGGAAGTGAAGTTGCGTCTAAAAAAATACTATCACCATTGCATTTTTGAATATTAGTTGGCAAGCTAACAGATGGAACAGGTTTGGAAGTTACTACTGTTGTATCATAAGCAATACAACCGTTTGCTTGTGCTATTACAGAATAAGTTCCGGTATTTTTTACCCAAATAGCATTGGTTGTATCGCCATTACTCCATTTATATTTTAAACCCAAATCTGTTGATGCAGTGAGCAAAACACTATCACCCGTACAAAAACTAACAGTAGGTGGCAGCATCAATACTGTATTGGTAATGTACTTAACAAAACTTGTATCTGTTGCAACACATCCTCTGTTGTTAGTACAAGTCATAACATAATTTCCTGTGGCGTTAACCTTTATAATACTATCTACTGAATTGCCTGTACTCCAGGTGTGGCTGGTAACTGGTTGGTTAACAGTATAACTCAATACCACAGAATCGGTACTACAGGTAGAATAGTTTTTAATGGTATTATTTACAATTAAACTATCTACCCTAATATTAAAAGTATCGTTTTGATAACATGTGTTTAAATGAGTGGCTTGCGACGTGTATAGTCCGCTAGCTGGGGCATAAATTGATTTTGTTGTATCTCCGGTATTCCATAAAAAAATGGTATTTAAAGAATCGGCATATAAAGATTTTATTTGCTTTTGCGAAGGGTAGCAAACTGTATCTTTTGAATTGCTGCTTGTTGACCAATGTTCAATAATTTTTAATGGAATACTATCTGCAAAACCGCTGATGCAACCTGCTTGTTGCATTTTAATCAATATAGTCTCGTTATCATCGCCAATGCCATCATCAATTACATTGATAGGAAAGGAGTCTAGTGTTTTATATGCAGGAAAAGTAATGGTGTTGGTGGCGGTATAATCTACCCCATAAGTAGCAGTGCCAGCATAAGTGAAATTAAGGGTGAGTGCTTTTGTTGTGTCAACTTTTATATTGCGATTTACTTTTACATATCCTAGGGGATGGCACCTCTCCACCAAAACTTGTTTATTCGTATCTATATATGCATTCGTAATACTTAATGAAGCAGGTGATGTAGATTTTAAACTACCAGCTTCTAGGAATACACCACTATCAAGTTGACCATCTCCAACATCAGCAATTGCCAGTTTTAAATGATAGCTTTTACAACGTGTTACACTTGCTTTGGCAACCAATTTAACCGTTCTGCCAAAATGTGCCATATATGGATTACCTGCATTAGCCTTGTAATATGCTGGAAAAGGAGCTCCAACTCCAGTTCCTTGACATACTGAAAGCAAATTACTTCCACTTGCAGTGCCATTATTTACGCTATTAACTGATACAGGAATATTTGTTGATTGATTAGGAACTAAAGCAATATTTTTATATCCAATGATACCAAAACCAGAAAGTTTAAACCCAAATACATCATTAAAACTGCTACATACATATTGAGTGTATTCTTCTGAAGAAAAAATATAGTTAAAAAAAATACTATCCCCATTAGGTATTAAATCAAACTCTAGCACACATGCATCCTGTGATACAATGCCAGCAGGCGTACTTGGGGGTAACAGCAAGTTCAACCAAGCATCGCCAGGTGTACCAAGTTGATTACTAACTGTAGCAGCTTGATTAGGACCATTAATACCCCTTACTCCAGGAGCAGTTTTTGCTACTCCACTTGTTAATACTATACCATCTGTAAATGGGAATGCATTGGCTGTTGCAGTAAACTTTCCACATTGTGTTGGAGTACTAATTAATGTTGCATTAGAAATGGTAATACCACTACCCACTAGTTTCTGTGCCAGTTGATTAGCAGATTGACCGGTTGTTACAGTAATTTGAGCAATACTCTTATTGGTCAAACTAAAAAAAATAAATAGAAAAGTTGTGTATAAAATCTTTTTCATTGATGCTAAAGTATGTTAATTTCCTTTTACAAAGAAATTCAACTTATTATACTTCAAACAAGCTCAAAAAGGTTGGCACAAAACAAAAGATAATACAGTTGGTTTTTTTCTTATATCTAAGAAAAAAATGGTAGCCTATAAACTCTCATTATCCTCAAGTTTATCAAACTTGTAATCACAGGTATAACAATGATACACTTCTTTTCCTTTTAAAGCATATGATGCCAAAAACCAACTGGCAATGGCCAAAAGCCAGTTCGAAACATTTCCATTCTCAACTTCATAATGCACATTTTTACTGCCACATTTGGAGCAAGTAATTTTTTCATCTTCTTCAAACTGGTTTAATAGTTCCTTTGCTTTTGTAATATCGTTCTCTGCAACACAAATTTTTATTCCACCAATTGAATTACCAAGAATGGGTAGGATGGTTGTTATGTTTTCATCTTTCAAATAACAATGAATGTCTTGTTCCTGTAATTTAGCTATAACCAGATTCGCTTTAACATAGCTATCATAACTTCTTATTGGTATAAACTCCATATGGTAAAGTTAATGGTTGCTTTTATTGCATTTGATATAAAACTTTTTTTTAAACATTAGTTTAGATTAGGAAGCAAGTTAGGTTTGCCAGAGTTGTTTTATTTGATTTCTAATTAATAAGTTCACAATAATTACTTTTGTCCACACAAATACAGTAATGAATATTCATATTATATCGGTTGTGCCAGAGCTTTTAGAGAGTCCTTTTAATCATAGTATTTTAAAACGAGCCAAAGAAAGAGGCTTGCTGAATGTTGTGGTGCATAATCTTCGCAAATGGTCTATTAACAAGCATAATCAGATAGATGATTATCAGTATGGTGGTGGTGCTGGAATGGTTATCATGTGCGAACCATTGGTAAATGCAATTGAAGAATTGCAAAAAGATACCAAATTTGATGAGATCATTTATGTAACACCCGATGGTGAAACTTACAATCAGCAAATCACCAATCAACTATCTTTAAAGGATAATATTTTAATTATTTGTGGACATTATAAAGGCATCGATCAACGGATCAGAGATCATTATGTAACCAAAGAAATATCCATTGGCGATTATGTATTAAGTGGTGGAGAGCTAGCAGCAGCCATACTTGTAGACTCTATTGGAAGATTGATTCCTGGTGTATTAAATGACGAGACTTCGGCACTCACTGACTCTTTTCAAGACAATTTACTGGCCCCACCAGTGTACACGAGACCTGCAGAATTTAAAGGTTGGAAAGTGCCTGATATTTTACTAACCGGAGATCCAAAAAAAGTTGAAGATTGGCGATACGAACAATCACTTGAGAGAACTAAAACCCGCAGACCAGACTTGCTGGATGATGATGGAATTTAATCTATGAGAGCCCTTTCTTTTATTTTTTCATACTATAGTTTACCAAATACACACCTGCAAGTGTAATCAGAGAGCCGATGATAATAGTTGCAGTTAGTTTTTCATTTAAGAAGAATGTGCCTGTAATCATTGCTACTATTGGATTTATATAAGCATACAAAACAGCAATGGCGGGATTAAGGTGTTTCATAGAATAAACAAAAGCAATAATTGCTATCATAGAACCTGCAACAATTAAGTAAGCAACAGCCATCCAGGAATTAAAAGAAACGGCTGAAAGTGCAACAGTTTTTTCATTAAAAAAACTAAATACCCCAAGTATCACAGAACTAATAAGCATTTGCCAGCCCATTCCAAAATAGGCATTCATTTGAATATATTTTCTTGCAACAAGAATACTACTTAAACTCCATGACAGCATTGCAATTAACGCCAGACTTAGTCCAAATAAATATCCCGTGGGATGCACACCAAAAGCATTGTCATAAAAAACAAAAGCTATTCCGCCAATACCAAGAAGAATACCAATGATAGTAAGAAAATTAATACTCTTGTCTTTAAAGAAAAAATACTCAATGAGTACTACGCTCAGCGGATATAAAGCTCCTATTAAAGCACCTAAACCACTAGAAATATACTGCAAACTCCAGGTGCTTAAACCGTTTGCCAGCACGAATGTTGTGAAAGCCAGAAACAATAATTTTTTGAATTGATGAATGGTTGGAAGCGGTTCTTTTTTTATTAGAAAGAAAGCAATAAAAATGCTTCCTGCAATAAATTGACGAATAGATGCTAACTCCAGAGGTGGTAAACCTTTAATGCCAAATTTCATTGCCACCCAGGTAGTACCCCAAATAATACTTGTAGCTGCTAAAGCTGTATATGCTTTATGTTTTGGAATTAAGCCCATTTAAAGATTAGTTGAAAATGCTCCTTGTAAGGAACAAATATGATATTGCAAATGTAGGCTGTCACA
>CANGOT010000074.1 GCA_947455425.1 Chitinophagaceae bacterium
ACTTCAATATCATCAAAACTATTTGGAAAATAATTTGGTGCACCTTCACCATTTTCATTTACAGTCATGGCTCCATCTCGTTCGTAATTATTAACTGAATAAGGACATCTATTAACAGGAATTTGTTCGTAGTTTACTCCCAATCTATAACGTTGTGCATCAGGATAAGTAAGTATTCTAGCTTGTAACATTTTATCTGGCGAATAGCCAATACCATCAACAATATGTGCTGGTGCAAAAGCAGCTTGTTCTATTTGTGCAAAATAGTTTTTAGGCACTTCATTCAATTCTAAAACACCAACATCAATTAAAGGAAAATCTTTTTGTGACCAAACTTTAGTTACATCAAATGGATTAAAAGGAAATACGGTTGCTTGTTCATCAGTCATCACCTGAATCTTCATATTCCATTTAGGATATTCACCTTTTTCTATAGTATCCATTAAATCACGTTGATTATGATCGGGGTCAATTCCTCTCATTTCAAGTGCTTCTTTTCCTGTAAAATTTTTAATACCTTGTGCAGTTTTAAAATGAAATTTCACCCAGGTTCTTTCATTCTTTTCATTAATTAAAGAAAACGTATGACTTCCAAATCCATTCATTTGCCTATATGAAAAAGGAGTTCCTCTATCACTCATTAAAATCATCACCTGATGCAAACTTTCTGGGTTTAAACTCCAAAAATCCCACATCATTGTTGGGCTTTTTAAATTTGTTTTTGGGTCACGTTTTTGAGTATGAATAAAGTCTCCGAATTTCTTAGCATCTTTCACAAAAAATACGGGCGTATTGTTTCCTACTAAATCCCAATTTCCGTCTTCTGTATAAAATTTCATTGCAAAACCACGTGGGTCTCTTTCAGAATCGGCACTACCTTTTTCTCCACCTACAGTAGAAAAACGCATCAATATTTTTGTTTGTTTTCCTATGTGGTTAAATATTTTTGCTTTGGAATATTTTGAGATGTCATTAGTAATAGTAAATGTTCCAAAAGCACCAGTTCCTTTGGCATGTACGACTCTTTCAGGAATTCTTTCGCGATTAAAATGAGCCATCTTTTCGTGTAAAATAAAGTCTTGCAAAAGCAACGGTCCTCTTTCACCTATGCTTAAAGAATTTTCATTTTCTACATAAGGTTTGCCCGATGCAGTTGTCAATTTTTTGTTAGTCATTAAAATGATTGATATAAATAAACAATATAAATTAAGATATTAAACCGTTACCTCTTTGTCAGTTGTAGGTGTATTAAACACTGAGCCAATACTTTGTATTAAACTAGAAACAGGTCCTTCCATTTTATTCGTGCTATCATCCAATGTATTATTATCTAGCAATATTCCAAGATGCAATACTGCCGGCAAATACAACAGAATATGATTTTTTTGATCATTAAGGAAAACTTTCAACTCTTCTATTGTAGCATTTACAGGAAGATTTTTCTTGGCTACAATGATGGCTTCGTTGGCAATTAAGTTCATTTTTGAAGCAGGTGCTACTTCAGATTCATTCGAATAAACCGAAATTGTTTTAATTACTTCTTCGCTACGATTATCAAAAATTTTACTTACCCAATTGATATTATTTTTACTTTGCAAAACATCTTTGGCTCCTTCATCAGTTTGTACATATTTACATATGCCAATCAAAACAGCAGGCAGTGCAGCTTGACTAAACTTATCTTCATCAAGAGTATTATCACTTAACAATACATCTTGTGTATTAGGATCAATTTTTTGTAAAGCTGGATATCCTAAATTTTGTTCTACTGTTTCTAAAAGGTTAATGGACATTTTTGGGTATTAATAATTAGTTTTTAATAATTGTCTGTTGAAATTCTTTGGCTTATTGATTACATCTTTTTCAATTGTAAGCCTTGCCATTAAGTAACTCACAGTTGATTCTGCTCCCTGATTTAGATTTACATTGTTTTCTTCCAATCCATCATAACAGCCTCCTGTGCAAGGGTTATATATAATTTGATGCAGGTGATTGTTTCCTAAAAACCAACTGAATGCCAACTCCATTTTTACAAGATATGCTTTGTCTTTAAACACATCATAAAATTTACTTAATGCAATAATGGTATAAGCTATATCAATGGGCTGCTCCCCTCCTTCTGCACCTTCAATAAACGTTGCATCTTTGTTTAGCCAGGTTTTATTGGAAATAACTTTTATTCTTTTAGCAGTAAATGTTTTTTGCAATAAAAAGTCGAATGATTTTTTTGCAACTTTTAAATAATCAGGTTCGTTCGTTACCATCCATGCACATAACATGGCTTCAGGTAAAATGCTGTTTCCATAAGTAAGATAGCTTTCATACCAATTCCAATCCCCATCCTGCTCATGCTTATACATCTGCAACATTCTATCTGCTAATTCTTTCAACAATAAAACATGATCTTGATTTTTTATTTTAATAAGGCTGTAATACAACCCTTTTATTATAAAAGCCATGGCTCGGGTAGAATATATTTTATTGATATTTTTTATTGCAGTACTCATTGTTATTGTTGCTTCAATAATCAACACTTCCGGCAGTATATTTTGCAATGAAACTAAATAGCCAAGTGCCCAAATTGCCCTGCCGTTGGAATCTTCAAGATTGGTTTCACCATTTTGAATAGTGAATCTATATTGCTCATCTACATAGTTCTGAAAATGCCCATCTGGTTGTAAACAAAATTTTATAAAATTGAGATAAAGAGCAATATATTTTATATCAGATTCATCTTTTGTAATAACATAATGCTGACACATAGCAACCATAGCTCTTGCATTATCATCGAGTGTATAACCAGTAGTAATATCTGGATGATTAATATTAGAGAATTGTATGATTCCAAAACCTGTTGTTAATTTTTTTACATGATTAAGATTGATGCCTGGTATATTATAATGCAAATGAATCTTGCCTTTAGCAATTTTTTCAAACAATAAGGCATGAGCTATAGCTGCATTTTCCCAAGCAGTGGAAGCTATTTTATGTAGTCCACTTAAACTGATTTTTGTTCGTTTTTGTTCATCATTTAACAAATGAATCATAGCTTTTGATAGTTGCTGCACATTATCAAAGTCGAAAATAATCCCTGCATCTTCTTTCAATACTTCTTTTGAATGGGGAATAGGTGTAGAGATGATAGGGCAACCACAGCTAACAGCATAAGCAAATGTTCCACTCACTGCTTGATTAGGATTCCGAGAAGTGAACAAATAAATATCTGTAAGTTGTAAATATTCTAACAAATCCGGCAATGGTAAAAAGTAATTAATAAACTGAACGTGTTGTTGTAAACCGAGATGCAGCACTTTTGCTTCTAACATTTCTCTGTATTGCTCGCCTTCATGTTTCACAACAGAAGGATGTGTTTTACCAATAATAAGAAACAAGATTTCCGGACTATTTTTTATGGCAGCAGGCAGGGCATCCAATGTTGTTTCAATGCTTTTGCCAGAGCTTAATAAGCCAAAAGTTGAAAGTACTTTTCTACCTTGCAATTGATATTTTTTCTTTAATACATCTTTATTAAGATGTGGAACTAAGTGCGTACCATGAGGTATTACAGTGATTTTATGCGTAGGAACTTTGTAGTTATTTATTAAGATTAAAGCAGATGATGCTGTCATCACCACAATTGATACTGCAACATTAGTAATATACTCTACCTCGGTCTTTAAAAACAAATCAGGATGTGGTAAGACTGTATGAAACACAACAATAATAGGCTTTTCAAGAGATTTTATAAACTGATGAAATTCTTTTTTCATTTCTCCAAACAATCCAAATTCGTGTTGAATCATCACTATGGCAATCTCATCATTTGCATTAATAGCTTTTGCTAAACTTGTAAAAGAATTTGGCTGATGAATATCTAATATATATTCTATTTCATCGCCATAATGATGTTTCTCGTGTTGCGATTCAAGCGGACAAATCTTTATATCAAAAGATTGTTTAAACTTGTTATTTAAAGCCTTAACTAAGTCTTGCGAATACGTTGCAATGCCACATTCGCGTGGCGGATAAGATGTAATAAACAAAATATCGGGCAATGCATTTATTGTTTTTGCAGTACCAGATATACTGGTTAATAAACCAGTACTTTTTTTAGTAATTACAGGTAGAATTTCAATTGTATTTTCAATTAGTTGGTTAATCATTTTATATTTTGTTTAGTAATAATTCTTGTAATAATTCAGACATATTTACAGAAGCTGTTGCAATTCTTTCATCGGCTGCACCATAGTATATATAAAGCGTATCATCAAATAATGCAGTACCAGTAGGAAAACAAACATTGTTTACTTCTCCTTTTAATTCCCAAATTTCTTCTGGCTTAAATAATGGATAAGGTAATCGGGCAAGTTCTATTTCTGGATTTTCTAAATCAAGCAGTGCAGCACAAGCAGAATATACATGTCCATTTGCATTGTCGTGAACCCCGTGATAAATTAATAACCAACCAAATTCAGTTTCTATAGGTGGGCAACCAGCACCTATGTAACTTATTTCGTGTTCATGTTTTGGAGAAAGCACAACATATTTGTGAAAATTAAGAAAGTAATCTTTCCAGAATTCTGTTGTAAGTTGGTTGAGGTTTTCTACAGCTACGACTATTTGAATCTCTGGTCTGATGCGATGTAAGAAACATAATTTATTATTAATTCTACGAGGAAAGAAAATCAAGTTCTTATCCCAAAGTAACATATTCTTTTTTTCTTCTTTAGTTAAATTAGCTTCTGAATTATAGCGAACATAGTTCTTGTTAACCTGACTATCCTGGGTGAAATTAATAAACTCGTTGTAAGTAATTTGTGGCACTATAACACCTAATTTATGCCAGTATATCAAGTCTTTAGATAAAGCCAGTGCACCCATAGCATTAACACCATCATAGGCTGTGTAGGAAAGAAAATACTCGTAATCTATTTTAACTAACCTTGGGTCTTCAACACCTTGCGATTCATATTCATAGTCTGGACTTATAACAGGTCTTTCATAACGTTCTAGAACTTCTAAAGGTCCATTCAATTTACAATATCCAATACTGGAACGATTTCCTTTTGCGACTGCTCTGTAAAATAAATGTACATATTCGCCATCACGCATGGTGGCTGGATTAAGAACTCCTTCACTCTCGAAATCAAGATTGGTTTTATATAATAAAACACCTTCTTTTTTAACCTTTATCATTACTTAATTTTATTCGGTAAAGGTTGTTATTAGATAAAGAGAAATATTATTGAATTAATACAAAAACTTACATCATTCACATATTACAATTAAAAAAGGGTTACTTGTTGAAGTAACCCTTTTATGATCAATACTGAAGATTTTTATTTAATGCTTTTGAATATTCTACTCCATCTTGGTCCGCCATCCCAACTAAACCAAATAAGTGAGGCTTTACCTACAATATGTGTTTCGGGAACAAAACCCCAGAAACGACTATCCTGACTATTATGTCTATTATCCCCCATCATCCAGTAATAATTGTATTTAAAAGTATAAGTAGTTGTTTTTTTATCATCAATATAAATACCATCTGCTTTAATTTCCAGTCTATGACCTTCATAGCTTTCAATAATTCTTTTGTATAAAGCAATATTGTTTTCACTAATTGTAACAGTGGTGTTTTTCTTAGGAATTTCTATCGGACCATAGTTATCTAAACTATTGTGAAAATGTGTTGAATCGAATGGAAAGAAAACACTTTGAGCATAGTAAGCATTAAAGCTATCATACACCGGCTTAACCGATATAATGCCAGGCACTTTTGCTATCTTAATACTATCATCTTTTGTAATAGCAACAGATGCTGTTCCATTGTTTAGTAATGCATTTTCAATATTAGCACGAAGGTCTTTATACTCTTGATCACTTCTTAAATTAATACCAAGTTCCTTATCCCAGGCTGCTAAATCATACTTCTTTTTTTCTGCTTTTATTTCATAAGTAATTTGTGAACCTTCTGGTCTCAACGCTTTTTCATTATTAATATATAGCATACCATTCACTACTTGTAATTTATCGCCAGCGATACCAACGCAGCGTTTAATGTAGTTATCTGCTTTGTCGTAGGGATGAACCAGTACTAGTTTATTATCTTTTAAAACACCTTTTAATGTTTCGGTATTCGGGTATCTTACTTCACCCAAACCTTTAACACCAGCACGGGCATTATCTATTTCATCGGGATTTAAGAAGGCCAGATTTCTAAGTGCAGAATAATAAGGACGAGCAGAACCATACTCGGGTAAATTAATTACGGTATCTCCTTCTGGAAAATTAAAGATAACTACATCATTTCTTTTAACATCAGTATACCCTGGAAAACGACTATAATCTAGTTGTATCCATTTTAAATAAGATGGTATTTGAGAAGCAGGCAAAAGATTATGAACAAATGGAAAACTTAAAGGTGTTTTAGGAATACGTTGACCATAGGCAATTTTATTGGCAAACAAAAAATCATTTACCTGCAATGTTTTTTCCATACTACCAGTTGGAATTACATAAGGCTCAAAAACAAAAGTTCTGATAATTGTAGCTGCAACAATGGCAAATACCGCAGCATCAATCCACTCGCGAGATTGAGGTTTTTTGTAGTTGTCAATTACAGAATGTCCTACAAAGCGAGTTTTCTCGCTAAAACCCAACCAGGGAAAATAAACGAAGGGAACTAATGTAGCAAGAGTGTGATGTATAACATTTACTTTACCAAACTCCATGGTAAACATGATGGTAATCCATATAGTAATAAACTGTCCGGCAATAGGAATAAGTTGTAACCAAAACCATTTCTTACTAATCTGGCATTTCTCTACAATTAACCAGGTATTATACAAAGGAATAAATGCTTTCCAGGCTTCTATTCCAGCTTTTTTAAACATCCCATACATACCAATGTGCCAGCCAATAATCCATACAATAAAAATAAATAAACCCATAAGTTTTTTTTAAGTGTTGCAAATGTAGGTTTCTAACCCTTTTGTTGAAGTGTATGTATGCGACTGTTGAGAAATATTACAAACAATATTATTTGTAAGTGGTTAAAGGTTGTTAACAATGATAGAGGGTTCATGAACAGGCTTGGGTTGTAACGTTGCTATGAAAGCCAATTTCTTCTTCAACCCTTCCTCTCCCCACTTCATCACCACATCGTGGTTATATTGAAATGCAGGTTTCAGGAAAAAAGATAAATAGTTCATCCAGGGTTTATTAGTAATAACATTCCAGTAATAGGTAACCAATGTTGTTCCATCAACCTCCTCAAATATCCAGGTGCCATTTCCTTCCAGCTCTCCAAATGCTACACCCGATAATTTTTTATGTGTTTCTTTTTCGGTAAGCTGCATAGAAAAAGTAAGTGTGTAGGGCAAAATACTTTGCCAGGTATAATCTCTTATAGCCCCTATTCCATTTATATCTCCGGTGTTTTTATCAACCACTTTTTTTACCCCCTTCCACCAATTGGGCCATTCGGTAGAATGATAAATGGCATCCCAAACCTGTGCTACAGGGGCATTTATTTTCCAATGTGTAACAAATGAATATTGTGTTGGCATAAATTATTTCAAGTGCAATATACAAAAGAATTTATAGGTGTTGTTGCAATAGCAAGTTATATTTGCTTTTGTTCTTTGATTAAATCGTAAGTCAAAAATCTACAAATCGTAAATATTATGGGCCTGTATTGGTTTCGACAGCATAAGTTGCGGTAAGCGTAAGCACGTCGTGTGTTGTGTAATTAACACGTAAATCTGAATACTCAAACTTCAAATGGCAATACTTCGTATGCCATGGCTGCCTAATCAGTGATTAGTTAGTCATTCGGGCCGCCGAGCAGGTTAGCTTGTTACCAAGCTCCGCCGCCGACTTAAAAACAAAACAAGATGCTGCAATAGAAGGCTGTGACTATTGCAAAAGACTATCCAGCTAAGTGTTAGGTTGGTTTGTTCTTTTCCTGCTTAATGCCTACAACTAATAAAGAAATAAGCGTGTAGAAAACTTATGGCGAGTATGTTTGGACAGGAGTTCGACTCTCCTCAGGTCCACCTACAAAAAATGCCAACCATCACTGGTTGGCATTTTTTATTATCACACTTTATTACCTTCTCCTTGCTTTTAACCACAATCTATTTACTTTGCAACAATGCTTCAATTGCAACATATCAGCCTCACACATTTTAGAAATTATGTGCAGCAACAATTTGATTTCACTAAAAATATTATAGGTATTTGTGGACAAAATGGTGTGGGCAAAACGAATTTACTGGATGCAATTTATTATCTGTCATTCAGTAAAAGCTATTTCAACAGAAGCGACGGTAGCAATGTGCATCATCAATTACAAGGCTTTAGAATAGCAGGTAATTATTTATTAAATGATAAAAGCATTACTATTACTTCTATTATCAGAGAGAATAATAAAAAAGAATTT
The DNA here is from genome assembly GCA_947455425.1 of Chitinophagaceae bacterium. Classification (GTDB taxonomy): domain Bacteria; phylum Bacteroidota; class Bacteroidia; order Chitinophagales; family Chitinophagaceae; genus CAIVPM01. Next base: position 8,447 of record CANGOT010000074.1, read on the forward strand.
TCTTTTAATAACGAAGAATATAAAAAGCTATCCGAACATATTGGTAAGTTACCCTGTGTTATGATTGCCCCCGATGATATAGAACTGATTACAGGTGGCAGCGAATTAAGACGCAAGTTTATAGATGTCATTCTATCGCAAATTAACGACACCTATCTGCAACATTTAATAGCTTATAATAATCTATTACAGCAGCGAAACAGTTTATTAAAACAATATGCCACAACGGGCAGTTTAGATGATGTGTTGTTTAATATCATCACAGAACAACTAGCCACCCAGGGTAATATTATTTTTTCTATTCGTCAGTCGTTTTTCAAAAGCTTCCTACCATCTATTATCACAAGTTACAGTGCCATTGCCAATACCCATGATGAATTGAGCTGCAATTATCAAAGCCAACTCATCAATCAAAACTTTTTGCAATTACTGCAACAAAATCTGCAAGCCGATATGGCTTTGCAACGCACCAATATTGGTATTCATAAAGATGATATTGAAATTTTAATGGGCGGTAATAAGTTTAAAACCGAAGCATCACAGGGTCAGCGTAAAAGTTTGTTATTTGCATTTAAGCTAAGTGAATGGAAAGCCATTCAGCAACATAAAGGCTTCCCTCCTATTCTTTTATTAGATGATGTGTTTGAAAAACTGGATGCTGCCCGAATGCACAATCTGTTGCACATTGTTTCGGCCGAAGAGCATGCACAGATTTTTATTACCGATACACATCAGGAAAGACTGGAAAAACAATTATCGGCCATCAACAAAGCATTCGAGATAATTATCATTTAGACTTTATGCTATCAACCATTATTTTCGCAACCTACACATTATAACTATGAATCAAAAAATAAAAGATATTATCACAGCATCTATCAACACCAAACAATTGTTATTGAGTGATGATGCTTTTATGCAAAGAATTGCTCAATCTGTTGATATAATTACCAACGCTTTTAAAACCGGCAACAAAGTGTTGTTTTGTGGTAATGGTGGCAGTGCTGCCGATGCTCAACATTTAGCGGCCGAATTCAGTGGCAGGTTTTATAAAAACCGTAAAGCATTGCCAGCCGAAGCATTACATTGTAATACATCTTACTTGACTGCTGTTGCCAACGATTATAGCTACGATGTGATTTATTCTCGCCTGCTGGAAGGTATTGGTGTAAAAGGCGATGTGGTTATTGGCTTAAGTACTAGCGGTAACTCTGCCAATATTTTAAATGCTTTTGAAGTGGCAAAACAAACAGGTATTACTACCATTGCATTAACAGGAGCTTCGGGTGGTAAAATGAAAGATGCCTGCGATATTTTGTTAAACGTTCCTTCTGGCGATACCCCACGTATACAGGAAAGTCATATCATGATAGGGCATATTATTTGCGAACTCGTAGAAGCTAATTTGTTTTAATGAACATCAAGTTTTTAATCAGTCTCATCCCCCTTCTTATTGCTGTTATTTCTTTTTCTCAACCCAATGTTGATTTTTATTCATTTAAAACCGAAAAAGGAATTGGCATTTATGCAAACAATCCTGAGTATTGCCCTGTATCGGTTAAAATGAATTTTAATCTTAAAAACCTGGCTCCCACAACGGGTAAGCAAGATG
>CANGOT010000075.1 GCA_947455425.1 Chitinophagaceae bacterium
ATTTTACATCGTTAGCCTTCCATACTTTTGCATCAAAACAATTGCAAATGTCTATAACAACTATTTCTAAATACGATCCTCAAAAATATAAAACACCCACTGGCTCAACTTTAAATTGTAAGGGTTGGGTACAAGAAGCTGCATTAAGAATGTTACTAAACAATCTTGATCCTGAAGTAGCAGAACGCCCAGATGATTTAATTGTTTATGGTGGCAGGGGTAAAGCAGCTAGAAATTTCGAAGCTCTGGATTTAATTATTAAAGGATTAAAGGATTTAAATGATGATGAAACTTTATTGATTCAAAGTGGGAAACCCGTAGGTATTCTTAAAACACATCCCGATAGCCCGAGAGTATTATTATCAAATTCACAATTGGTTCCTAATTGGGCTAACTGGAAGCACTTTGATGAATTAGAAAAAAAAGGTTTGATGATGTATGGTCAAATGACAGCAGGCTCGTGGATTTATATAGGCAGTCAGGGAATTGTACAAGGTACTTATGAAACTTTTGCTGCGGTTGCAGATAAACATTTTGGAGGTACGCTTAAAGGAACATTAACCGTTACTGCAGGTTTAGGTGGAATGGGTGGAGCTCAACCCCTTGCTGCAACAATGTGCGAAGGAGTAATACTTTGTGCAGAAGTAGAAGAATGGAGAATTGATAAACGTTTAGAAACAAAATATCTGGATGAAAAATTCACCAATATTGATGCAGCCATTGACAGAGCATTAGAATTAAAAGCAACAGGTGTAGCGAAGAGTATTGGAGTTTTGTGCAATGCCATTGCTTTACTCGAAAGACTCATTGAAAGAAATATTACTATTGATGTGTTAACAGACCAAACCAGTGCACATGACCCATTAATTGGCTACATCCCTCATACATTAACCAATGAACAAGCCAATGTTTTAAGAACAGAAAACAAAGAACAATACCTGGCTTTGAGTTATGATAGTATGAAACTACATGTTGAGTTAATGCTTGAATTACAAAAACGTGGAGCCATCACTTTTGATTATGGCAATAACCTTCGTGCAAGAGCACAAGAACATGGTTTGCAAAATGCCTTTGATTTTCCTGGTTTTGTACCTGCATACATTCGCCCTTTGTTTTGCGAAGGTAAAGGACCTTTTCGATGGGCTGCATTAAGTGGAGACCCTGCTGATATAGCTGTTACTGATGAATTAATCATGAATATGTTTCCCGAAAACAAAGGCATGTTGCGTTGGATGAAAATGGCGAAAGAAAGAATTGCTTTTCAGGGATTGCCTGCACGTATTTGTTGGTTAGGCCAAGGAGAAAGAGAGAAAGCGGGTCAGGCATTTAATCAGTTAGTTAAAGAAGGAAAAGTAAAAGCACCCATTGTTATTGGTAGAGATCATTTAGACACAGGTTCTGTTGCTTCTCCTAACAGAGAAACAGAAGCGATGCTTGATGGTAGTGATGCAGTTGCTGACTGGCCAATTTTAAATGCGTTGGTGAACACAGCCGGCGGAGCCAGTTGGGTAAGTTTGCATCATGGTGGTGGCGTAGGAATGGGTTATAGTATTCATAGTGGAATGGTAATAGTTGCAGACGGAACAGATGCTGCTGCTGCAAGACTTGCAAGAGTTTTAAGAAACGACCCAGGCATGGGAGTGATAAGACATGCAGATGCTGGCTATGAAATTGCAACTGCAACTGCTAAGGAACACAACTTAAGTTTAGTTGGCAGATTGAAATAGCAGATCATTTTGAATGTTTTATTTTAAATGTTTCATTATTTACAATCAAACATTCTCTTTCGTTTATCATTCAGAATTTTTAATTTAAAATATAAAGATATGCCCTCATTTGATATTGCCAGCAAAGTAGATTTACAAACATTAGATAACGCTATCAATGTTGTAAAAAAAGAAATTCAAAATCGTTTTGACTTTAGAGGTTCACATTTTGAAATGGAATTAGACAAAAAGAATTTCATCATTAAAATTGAAGCCGAAAGTGATATGAAAATACAACAAGTGACTGATGTGATTCTTTCTCGTGGCATAAAACAAGGTATAGATGGAAATGCATTTGACTTTAGTAAAGAAGCCTATCCAAGTGGTAAAGTAGTTAAGCAGGAAGTAACTGTTCGGAATGGCTTAAAACAAGAAGATGCCAAGAAAATAGTAAAAGCTATTAAAGACAGCGGACTAAAAGTACAGGCTGCTATCATGGATAATATTATTCGTGTTACAGCAAAAAAGATTGATGATTTGCAAGATGTAATTGCACTTTGTCGCAGTGGAAATTTTGGAATTCCATTGCAATATGAAAACATGAAAAATTAGTATTAAAAATAAAAAGCCCCACTACATGTGGGGCTTTTAGTATCGTATATCAACGAAGTAATTTCATAGTCAAAACATTACTCAGCATAGCTTTCAGTTGGCTCGCAAGCACAAACTAAATTTCTATCGCCATAAGTATTATTTACACGAGCCACACTTGCCCAGAATTTATTATGAGCAACATGAGGTAAAGGAAATGCCGCTACTTGTCTTGAGTATGAATGTTGCCAATCATTTGCACAAATAACTGCTTGGGTATGTGGAGCATTTTTTAATGGATTATCTATTTTATCCATCTTACCTTCTTCAATCAATTTAATTTCACTGTGTATAGCAATTAGTGCGTCACAGAATCTATCCAACTCAGCTTTATCTTCACTCTCTGTTGGTTCAATCATAATAGTTCCTGCTACAGGAAAACTCATTGTAGGGGCATGAAATCCATAATCAATAAGTCTTTTAGCCACATCTTCAGCCTCAATACCTGCTGTTTGCTTGTACGGTCTTAGGTCTACAATAAACTCGTGAGCACAAGTACCATTTTTACCAGAAAATAAAATTGGGTAATGATGTTGTAATCTAGCCTTCATATAATTGGCATTCAGTATAGCATATTCTGTTGATTTTTTAACGCCGTCATAACCCAACATTTTTATGTATGCATAACTAATAAGCAGAATAGATGCAGAACCAAAATTTGCAGCACTCACGGCATTTGTACCACCCACAGAAATATGCGATGGTAAGTGTTTTGCTAAATGCTCTCTCACACAAATTGGCCCCATACCAGGTCCACCACCTCCATGAGGTATGGCAAATGTTTTATGAAGATTAAGATGACAAACATCTGCACCAATGGTTGCAGGAGATGTGAGTCCTACTTGTGCATTCATATTAGCACCATCCATATAAACCTGTCCACCAAACTCATGAACAATAGCACAAATTTCTTTGATGCCTTCCTCAAATACACCATAGGTACTTGGATACGTAACCATTAATGCACCAAGATTATCTTTATGTAAAGTTGCTTTTTCTCTCAGATCATTGATATCAATGGTACCATCTTCATTGCTTTTTACAATCACTACTTTCATTCCTCCCATCACTGCACTTGCAGGATTGGTACCATGTGCCGAAATCGGTATCAACACTACATTTCTATGAGCATTACCATTAGCTTTATGATAAGCCATGATTGTTAATAATCCGGCATACTCACCTTGTGCACCACTATTGGGTTGCAGGCTGCAAGCATCAAAACCTGTAATTTCACATAAATAAGCACTTAATTCTTCAATCATTTGTTGATACCCTAATGCCTGATTTGCTGGAACAAAAGGATGCAACTGAGAAAACTCGGCCCAACTTACAGGTATCATTTCTGAAGCTGCATTCAACTTCATTGTACAACTACCCAATGTAATCATACTAGTGTTTAATGATAAATCTTTATTTTCTAATTGCTTAATATATCGCATCATTTGGCTTTCGCTATGATGCGTATTAAATACAGCGTGTTCTAAAAAGGTTGAAGTACGCGTTGCAAAAGTGGGAATATTGTTTAAGATATCATCGCTATCAAACTCAATCTCTGCTTCGTTTTTACCAAGACTATCTGCAAAAATGTAAACAATATCCAGTACATCTGTTTGAGTGGTTGTTTCATCAATAGAGATACCAATTTGCTTTTCGTTGATATATCTAAAGTTTACACCATGTTTTTCGGCAATAGCAATGATTGCTTTTGCATCACACTCAATATGTAAAGTATCAAAGAAAAATTTGTTATGGTTTTTAAAACCAAGTGATGCTAAGGAAACACTTAAAACATTAGCTAGTGTTGAAACTCGTTTAGCAATATTTTTCAATCCTTCTGCACCATGATAAACAGCATACATGGCAGCCATATTTGCAAGCAAAGCTTGTGCTGTGCAAATATTTGAAGTAGCTTTTTCACGTTTAATATGTTGTTCACGAGTTTGTAAAGCCATACGCAATGCTCTATTGTTTTGAGCATCTATACTGATACCAATAATACGACCCGGCATTCCACGTTTAAATTCATCTTTAGTTGCAAAAAAGGCTGCATGTGGGCCACCATAACCTAAGGGTACGCCAAAACGTTGAGAATTACCTAAAGCAACATCGGCACCTAATTCGCCAGGAGAAGTTAATAAAGTTAGGGCCAACAAATCTGTTGCCATTACAACATATGCTCCCAGACTGTGTACCTTATCAATAAAAGCTTTGTAATCTTCTATGCTTCCATTATTATTGGGATATTGAACAATAGCACCGAAGAAATGTTCATCTAATGAAGCTGTTTTATAATCACCAAAAACTAATTCAATACCAATAGGTGTTGAACGGGTTATTAATAAATCTTTTGTTTGAGGGAAGATGGCATCATCTACAAAAAACTTTGTTTTTGCAGGATTATTTCCATGATGAAAAAGCATTGCCATTGCTTCTGCAGCAGCAGTTGCTTCATCCAGTAAAGATGCATTTGCAAGTGCCAGTCCTGTAAGGTCGCAAATCATTGTTTGATAGTTTAGCAAACTCTCTAAACGACCCTGAGAAATTTCGGCCTGATAAGGAGTATATTGTGTATACCATCCTGGATTTTCAAAAATATTTCTAAGAATTACACTGGGTGTAATCGTATTGTAATATCCCTGTCCAATATACGTTTTAAACAATTTATTCTTTGTTGCAACTTTTTTTAATTCGTTCAAATATTCAAACTCACTAATTGCAGCAGGAAGGTTTAAATTACTGCTTAGTTGAATAGATTCAGGAATTGTTTTCTTAATTAACTCTTCAACACTAACAACACCAATAGTTTGTAACATTTTTTTCGTATCAACTTCATTAGGCCCTATATGTCTATGTTGAAATTCGTGAGATTGTTGCTGAAAAAGATTCATAAAATTGAGTTTAAATTGAGATACTTAGACAAGAGATGTTAACAAGCGTTAGCATTCTTTTAATTTCGGGTGCAAATGTAAGGTTGTAAGATGATTGTAATTATGCTATAAATATCAATTCAACAACTTGTTAATAAGTTGGAAAAACAATCATCATATTTTTCATCGATAAAGAATAAATAAAAACTATTTACGCTTACTTGATAAAATAAGCCTACTTTCACCGCCAATAAACAATTTTTATACAATGCAAGAAGGAACAGTAAAGTTTTTTAACGAAACTAAAGGATTCGGATTTATCACTCCAACTAATGGCGGTGAAGACATCTTTGTACACTCTAGTGGTTTGGTTGACAACATCAGAGAAAAAGACAGAGTACAATTCGAAACCGAAAATGGAAAAAAAGGTATTAATGCAGTTAGAGTAGAAGTATTAAGATAATTTCTTTTATTATACAATAAACTTACATTTCAAGCTTAGCAGCGTATTTATAAAATACGCTGCTTTTTTTTTGATACATTTAGTATTAAAAATTAGTATTTAAACTTAGGTGCTTTTCTTGCGGCTTTAGTTGCTTTAGGATCACCTGCTGCAAGCTTCTCTGCTCCTACTGCTCTACCATTTGTTGGGCATCCTGTGCCATTTGAACCACCTCCAAAAATGCCACAAGAGCTAAGAAATAAAACTGTTGCTATCGATAAAATTAGCTTTCTCATTTTAAAAAAATTATGGAACAAAGTAAATAAGAATTTATGAGACGCCATTAAAATATTGCTCTTACACTGGCCCTGCCAATATTCACTACTTTAGTTTCTCCGGGCTTTCTTCCTTCATAGTTGAAACTTATTTCAAAATTGTTGTTTAAACGTTTTGTAAACTCAATATTCCATAAATAGTTCTTACCAGGCACTAAACCATCCAGCATAATATAACTTACTGTTGTATTAGGTGTGCCTGTAAAAGCAATACTACTATAAGTGAACTTTGCTATGAAACTATTACTTTGAACTGCATTATACTTTCCTTCGATATTCAAGGAATTCGCTATGGATTTTTCTCCTCCATAATCAATTTTATTTTCTTTACTGCTAAACTGATAAGATGCTTGTAGCCTGTATTTTGTTTGGTAAGTATAAATAAATTTTGGCTCTGTGCTTAAGCTTGTTAATACATAATTTCTATTATTAAATGCAGGTGTTGTTAGCTGATTTGTTCCTGATTTTTGAATCACCTCAAGTGTATATTCTCTTTTAATATTAAACCTGCATCGCATCGACCAATCCAGCAGCTGCCTGCTTTCTAAGCCGTAAGTTAATAAAGCTTTATTATTATTATTGATGTTAGTAATATCTATCCCCCATTTATAATTAGAACGATTAAACGACAACGTATTGCTGAGTGTATTGGTTAAACTTATGAGCGAAGTGTCGTTAATATTTTTATCAAATGGATTAAAGTGCAATCCGCCATCACTTAATATTTTTTTACTTGTTTGATAAGATGATTGCAAGTTAAACCGTGTAATAAAATTTTTAAATTTGTTGTTCTTAATTTTATTAGCAATATTTCTGGGGCTGATATTAATACTATAATTAAACTGCGTATAATTGGCTTTTATAAACTGATTGGTTGGCGTGAATACCCTGATATATTTTGCCTGATCGGAGAATTGTGCTAATTCAAACTCATTTAACTGTGCTACCCCATCATTGTTATAATCGTTCCAGGTATATTGTCCACGCCCTGCAGGCACTTCAAGATAACTATAGTCTCTTTTTTGTTCTTGTCCAGCACCTAATTCATACAATACATATCCTGTAAGAAATCCCTGCCATTCATTCACATTATATTCAACCCTGCCGAGTAAACTATTATCAGGCTTTTGTGTTGTTAGGTTTATATTTTTAATTGCAAGTTCGCGGTAGGTAATATTAAATTTCACCTTATGATTTGGATTGTTAAACACATCTGCAGATAAGCTGTAGTTCTTACTTCTGTCAATTTGTGTTAAAGATTTTTGTGTTGGAATTTTATCGGCTCTTGTGAAATAAGTAAAACTCCATTTATTATTTTTTTGCTGATTGCTTTTAACAAAAAGGGAAATTGTTTCAAATGCAAAACTTGTTGAAAGTATTGTGTCTGTTGGCTTATAGCGTTGTTCGTTATGTTCTAAAGCATATCCAGCTCCAACTGTATAGCTATAGATTTTTTTAAACAATTTCGATACTTCGATATTGGGTCTAAAGAAAAAACCATTTGTTATGGGTGCATTATTATTTACATAACTAATATTGGTATGAAACTGCCAGTTACTCACCAGCATATGATGCAATAAAGTTTGTTTGAAGCCTTTATAATCGTCGCTTCTTACATATCCCTCAGCAGTATATTGCAGAGAATTATTTTGTTTATCTTTTATTTCAAAACTTGCTTTTGGTAAATACTCCGAAGCTGCTGTAGCAACAACCGGCAACCCCCAATCTCTCGAAAACTCAACACCACGAAGCCTTTCAAGCGGTTTAAAGCTTTGATCTGTCCATTCATAACTAAGTATTGAATTCAACTGCGTTGCTTTATTAATGTTGCCAGAATGCTGCAAAACGAACTTGCCTGCCAACCCTTTATTATTATTTTTATTTAGAGAAGAATAGGTATTTACATCGTAGTTACTCCATGCAACATCTGTTTTCAAAATGGTTTTTTTATTAAAATAATATTCCGAAGCAATTGTTATAAGCTGTTGTTTCTTGGGCGTTACAAGATATTGAGCAGGTTCGTAATTTCCTTGTGAAATATTATTGATGGGTGCCACCCATTGATACACTTTTCCATTTGTTCCATTAAACAGTGGAATGTAATTTCCTTTGTTTGCACCTACTTCTGTAAATACCAGATTATATTTTGCACTATCCTTATTGGTTGAATAAACATAAATACTGTCTGAAATATTTGTAGGATGGGGCCTTTTTGCATATAAGATTTTCGTTGTAGAAAAGGTATCAATACTTTCATAAGGATAAAAAGCACTTTGAATATTATTACCCAAGTTAGCTAAGAATTGCTTTTGTTTATTATCGAGTTGTTGATTTATGGGAGAATTTTTTGAATCGGCATTTGTGTATGCAGCAATATTTATTTTTAGCTTTCTCGATAATTGTGCCTCATTACTTGCATAAAACATCGAGTTTAAAAAACTTCTTTCGGCATATTCAAACTCAATTTGTATTCTGCGGTCTTTTGTAATCATTCGTTTTGGGGTAAACGAAATTTCAGCAGTATTGTAGTTGATAATATAGTCCTGATCTTCTCCCCTGTTCATCAACTCTCCATCAATAAAAACTCTTTCGGTTCCTGCCAAAACAATAAAATAAATTTCATTGTTTGCCCCTTGCAATCTGTATGGACCTTGATTTCCTTCTTGTCCGTTTAAAACATTTCTAGTGAACTTTCCTTTTGCTATAGCACCAGCCATTAAGAATTTATTTTTATCTTTTTTCTCTTGCTGATACGATACACCTTGCAGTCTTTTATAAAAATTCAGGAAATAGTTCTGGGTTTGTTTTACATCAATGTCGCCCAAACTCAGTTGCCAATTTTTCTTTTTAAATTGAAGTAAAATTTTATCAAACTCATTAAGCCGTTGTGTTGATCCATCTGGCTGTATAGGGATATTATTATCTGTAATCGCTGCTGAAAGTTCAATGCTATCGCCTATGATACCACTTAACTGTAAGTTTAATTGAGAGTTAAAAACAGCATCCTGATTATTGCCAAAACTTAAATTTCTGCCAAGGCTTCCACTATAGTTTATTTTTCCAAAATCAATGAAGGCCGCATTATTGTTATCGAAATTACCCTGACTATTATTATTAAAAATAAAAGGTTGTGGTGCTATAAAATTGTTTTTAATACTATCGTAATTAAATCTTTTATATGTTTTACCAAAGCTGTTTGGAAACACACGATAATAAATTGTAACACTATCTGCTGTCGTTTTTTTCTTCCAGATTATTTTAGCGTTAATACAGTCAATCGTATAAAAACTTGTATCAACATTCTTTATAACAAAACTTTTGGGAACAATACTGAATGAATCGACTGTAATATTTTTATTAGCAGCAATTTTCTTTTGTTTAAAATTTGATATACCAGAAACTTGTGCCCGTGCTACCACACAAGCCATTATTAATATAACAACAAATATTTCTTTTGATAATTTCAAATTAAAGTAACTACGTAAAATTACTTCATAATTACTGATAGTATTTTAATGATATTTATTGTAACAAAATTTAAGAACACAGTTATTATGTAGCAGGTATTAATTGTCTAAACTTGCTTCTTGTTCCACTTCTTCTGTTTCTGTTTCGGCATTCAGATTTTCTGTTACTACCGTATCATTCTTCAATTTTTCTTTTACTTCTTCTATTTTAGATTTTATCTCAGTAATCGATTCGTCAAGTTCTTTTATTCTATCAGGAAGTTCCGTTACTTTTTTGTTAATATCAGCAATCTTTTCTTTTAGTACTTCAATATCTTTTTCAACATTTTCAATTTTTTCTTTTTTCTCTTTCATCCATTCTTCAACCTTGGTTTTAAAAGAGTCTGTCCACGCTG
>CANGOT010000076.1 GCA_947455425.1 Chitinophagaceae bacterium
AAAGAATCAGGTGGGCAAGCAAAGCAGATAAATATGATGATAAAAGTTTGCTACCCGTTTTATTGATGGTATATCTTTTTAATTTGTGTTTATTTTTAATGTTTTTCTTTGGACTATTTTCTTACAAATTATTGATATCCTTTGTAGTCTTGATATTACTAAAAACCTTTGTAGAATGGGCTTTTATGCAAGTTGCAGCAAGATTTTTTGGAGGACTAAGTTTTTTTCAATTTGCAATATTGCAACCATTACACGTTGCATATATGGTAATTGCTGGCTGGCTTGGTAAATTTGGCAACTATCAATGGAAGGGAAGGAATGTTAAGTAGCTTTATTAGAACCACTTTTACAAATTACTTTCTTTATATCCAATCACATTATTTTTACAGCACAATTAAATAAAATGAAAAAGTATATTTTACCAATAGTTTATGTTTTAATGTCGATAAGTGCAACAGCACAAAGCATTGATGAAATTCTTACAAAATTCGAGGCTGCTAATGGTGGCAAAAATGCTTTTGCTTCTATAAAAACACTACAATACAATTCGGTAGTAAGCATGAATATGATGGGAATGCCCTTTGATATTAATATGACAAATGTATTTGTAATGGGTAAGCTTTATAGAAGACAAATGTCTGGTATGATGGGCATGAAAGGTTCTTATACTTTAGTTACCGATACTGCTGGATATACTTCAACACCTACAGTTCCTGGTTATGGCGATTTTCCTGGAATGGAAGGTGGAATTAAGAAAATGGATAAAGAAACTTTAACTAAGTTTCAACCCAAATTAAAATCAATTGATGATTTTTCTACTTTAATAGACTGCAGAGCAAGAGGCAATGTAGCTGAGCTTTTAGGAACTACAAAAATTGACAAAGTAGAATGTTATAAGATTAAACTAACAAAAGATGATGATGTTTCTATTTACTATGTTGATATTGCTACAATGCTTATAAAGCAAATTGAGCTATCGGGCAAACAAATGGCATCGCAATTTGGTTTAGATAGTGGCCCTATGGCTGAAATGGCTGGAAATAGGATTGGTAAGCAAAAAGTGACTATTATTTATAATGAATATAAAGACATTAATGGTATTAAATTTCCTGTAAAACAAAAAATACAATTTGGTGCTGTTGATATTGGCATCGAAAACAATGATGTAGAAATAAATGAATCAATTGAAGCAAAATGGTTTAAAGCTAACTAATATTATAAAAATTTTGTCATTAAATATAATGGCCATACCAACGATTTTGCTATTCCAAAATACCAATAATCTTCATTTGGAACGATTACAGTTGCAGCTATAGCTGCTGTTAAAAGGTAAATTACGATTAACCCAGTGTAATTACTGTAATCTTCACTAACACTATTTTTTGATTTTAAAAATAAATTCAACATAAAATTAATTTTACTCAATGAGTTTCAATTGCAAAGAATAAATTGATTTCTAGGATAATTTTGATTTTATAAACGGGGACAATAGTATATACGCAAAAGAGAGACAAATAGTTGCCTCTCTTTAAAAAAATATTTTTGTTAGCTCTCTGTAAGCTAAATACTAACAGCCAATTTTATCAACTCTTGTTTGATGTCTTCCTCCTTCAAAAGCTGTTTGCATAAAAATGTTAATCATATCTATAGCTAATTCCAAAGAAACAAATCTTGCAGGAATACAAATAACATTAGCGTTATTGTGTTGCCTCACAAGTTTTGAAACTTCTTTGCTCCAACATAAACCAGCTCTTACTCCTTGATGTTTATTTGCTGTGATTGCTACACCATTAGCACTTCCACAAAGTAAAATTCCAAATGCTGTTTCACCCTGCTCTACACTGGCGGCAACAGGATGAGCAAAATCAGGATAGTCAACAGATTCAAGGGATTCTGTTCCAAAATCTCTCACTAAAAGAGAGCTGTTTTGTAGCCATTCAATTATTTGTTGTTTATATTCAAATCCTGCATGATCTGAACCAATTGCAATTGGTAGTAATGTATTAAAAGAGGTTTGCATAAATCAAATGTAAAAGGAAAATTAATGATTATCGAAATTTTATTTATTAAGAAGTACGTTTGTGTTTACTTTTTTACTACTATTGTTTTCAGTTAAAATCACCAACATAAACACCTTGATATAAATGAAAAAAATTACATTTTTTTTAGCCTTAGTTTATTGTAGTTATTCATGCAACTCAGATAAAGTAAATGATCATGCAGGCAAAGCTTATACAATCAATGGCATGATAAAAGGGTTTAATTCCGAGGAAGTTTATCTGGAAATTATAAATAAAACTGATGCAAAACCAGATACTATAAAAGTTTCAAATGGTAAGTTTTCTTATACAAATAATTCAGAACTACCCGAAGTTGCTATTTTGGTTTTACCCAATAGAGAAAAGATGGTTGAACAAAAAAATGTTTTAATGTTTTTTACTGATCCTGCAAGTACTATTCAAATTACTATTGACTCTTCAATAAAAGATAAATTTGTAGTAACTGGTTCTAAAATAAATGATGACTTTAAATTATTTAAACAAAAATATCTACTACCATCAGAGGAAAAAGAAAAAAGGGCTTTTGCAAATATTGATATGATGAGTATTAGCAACCAACGAGTAAATGATAGTTTGCTGAAATTATCAGAAGAAATTCAACAAGAGAAAAAAGATGCAGTAATAAGTTATATTAATGAAAACAAGTCCTCTATTATTGGTATTGCTTATGCTTTTTTACTGGGCATGCAAAGTGAAGATTCAAAATTTTTAACACAAGCTTATACTGCTGTAGATAGCAAAATAAAAAATTCTTTTTATGGCAAAGAGATAAAAGCAAAAATAGATGCTGTTAGTAAAACAGAAATTGGAGCAACTGCTGCAGATTTTATTTCCAAAGATGCCGATGGAAAACCAATCAGATTATCGGAATTCTATAAAGGCAAAAAACTGGTATTAATAGACTTTTGGGCTAGCTGGTGTGGTCCTTGTAGAAAAGAAAATCCCAATGTTGTAAAAGCTTTCAATGAATTTCACACAAAAGGGTTTGAAGTATTGGGTGTAAGTTTAGATGAAGAAAAGCAAGAATGGATTGGAGCCATTAAAAAAGACAATCTAGCCTGGACTCAGGTTTCTGATCTAAATGGTTGGGGAAGTGCAACAGCCAAACTATATAATGTAGCTTCAATTCCATCTAATTTTTTAATAGATGGTAATGGAAAAATACTTGCAACAAATTTGCGTGGAGATGATTTAGAAAAAAAATTAAACGCTCTGTTGAAATAATAAATTGCTCATTTATTATTTGAACTGCTAACAAATCTATCTTTGCGATCAAACTGGCTTATGGCAAAACTTAGTAAACTAGCGGAAACACTTATTGGTAGTGAAATTGTAAAATTGGGCAATGCAATTAGTGAGCGTGTAAGAAATGGCGAGCATATTTATAACTATACTATTGGTGACTTTAACCCATCGATTTTTCCAATTCCAAGCGAATTAGAGAATTATATCATCCAGGCATATCGTGAACATCACACCAACTATCCTCCAGGAGATGGTGTATTTGAATTAAGGGAAGCTGTAAGTTCTTTTATTAAAGAATGGGAAGGACTTGATTATGATACAAGTGAAATATTGATTGCAGCTGGAGGAAGACCACTGATTTATACTGTATTTAAAATTTTGGTAGATGCAGGAGATAAAGTTGTGTATGCAGCCCCAAGTTGGAACAATAATCACTACACACATCTTACAAATGCAGAGCATTGCATTATTAATTGTACGGCAGAAAATAATTTTATGCCGACACCGCAAGACATTGCCCCTCACTTAAAAGGAGCAACTTTACTGTGTTTGTGTACCCCACAAAACCCTACTGGCACTACATTAGATAAAAATAGCCTTACAGAAATTTGTGATTTGGTTCTGCAAGAAAACGCAACCAGAGGCGATGATGAAAAGAAATTATATATAATGTTTGACCAAATGTACTGGACACTAACTTTTGGTGATACAAAACACTATAATCCGGTTTCGCTTCGCCCAGAAATGAAAAAATATACAATTTTTATTGATGGAATATCTAAAGCATTTTCAGCAACAGGTGTAAGAGTAGGTTGGTCAATGGGGCCACTTGAAATAATCAATAAAATGAAAGCTTTATTAAGCCATGTTGGTGCCTGGGCTCCTATGGCAGAACAAAAAGCTGTGGCGAAATTCTTAGTTGACAAAGAAAATATTGAGAACTATTTTATTTGGTTTAAAGCACAAGTAGAACTTCGTTTAAATAGAATTTATTCTGGCATAATTACCCTAAAAAATAAGGGCTTTAATGTTGATGCCATTACTCCGCAGGCTGCCATCTACTTAACTATAAAAATTGATTTAGTTGGCAAAAAAACTCAAGCAGGTAAAATATTAGAGAAGCAAACCGATGTAACAGATTATTTATTAAGTGAAGCTAAGTTAGCTATTGTTCCATTTTCTGCTTTTGGTGCAGACTCGAATAGTTGTTGGTATAGGGTTAGTGTTGGTGTTGTTAAATTAGAAGATATTGATAGCGTTATGAAATCACTAGAAGACGCCTTGCAAGGACTTTCTTAATTTTTATTGCTGATAAATACAAAGGGTTTATTGCTTTTATTATTGATATAAAAGGCCACTTCTTTTTTTGATGTGTATATTTTATATTTATTCATATCAAAAACTTCGTTGGCAATGCAGATACTTTTAATACTCTCTGCCTCGTACAATACAGAATCTAAACTAATAATAGTTCGTTCAAGCTCTGTTTGATTTAGCTCATTTTTTTTTGTTACTAGTAATAAATCCCGATTTAAATTCTTCATACTTTCTAATTTAAAATCTAAGTAAAATCTTATACTATGTTGCCTTTCTTACGGGGCACATACAATGTTTGCTATAATTACTACCTCTGCAAGATGACAACATACAACCTGCAAAAAGTAGAATCGCAAAAACCTTAAAAATATTTTTCTTTGATATCACGCCACTAAACTATAAACTTTTTCTGTTATAAATTTGATAAATATTCATTTGTGACAAAATTTAACATTTCAACAATTCTGATTGCACCACTTGACTGGGGCTTGGGGCATGCTACAAGATGTATTCCTATAATAAGAACATTAAAAGATGCAGGTTTTAATGTTACTGTCGCGGTTTGCGAAAAACAAAAAATTTTGTTACAACAAGAATTTACAGACTTAAAATACCTCGACTTATTTGGATACGATATTCAATATTCAACAAAAAAATGGTTCTTTCCTTTTAAAATTTTATTTCAAATTCCAAAAATTTTAAGAAAAATAAACCAGGAACATCAGTGGCTTAATTCAATTATAGAAAAAGAAGGCATTGATGTAGTTATTAGCGATAATCGTTATGGATTATATAGCTCCAAAGTGCCTTGTGTTTTTATTACGCATCAACTAACTATTAAAGCTCCTTTTGTTTGGCTAGAAGGTGTGTTACAAAAAATAAATTATAGACTTATCAATCGATTTTCAGCATGTTGGATACCCGATATTGAAAGTAAAAATAATATTGCAGGAGTCTTATCTCACCCAAAAAAACTACCCTCAATTCCTTTACATTATTTAGGTGTTTTAAGCAGATTTAAAAAGCTTTCTAACATAGAACAAAAATTTGATGTTTGTATTTTACTATCAGGCCCAGAGCCACAAAGAACTGTTTTAGAGAATATCTTCTTAAAACAATTATTACCTATTACAAATAAAAAAATTCTTTTCGTTCGTGGGTTGCCCCAAACAACAGAAAAAATAACAGCCGAAAGCGTTATTATAAAAAATCACCTGAGTGGAAAAGATTTGCTAGAAAGCATTTTGAGCAGTGATCTTATTATTTCTAGAAGTGGTTATACAACTGTAATGGAATTATTATCATTGCAAAAAAAATCTAT
The DNA here is from genome assembly GCA_947455425.1 of Chitinophagaceae bacterium. Taxonomy (GTDB): domain Bacteria; phylum Bacteroidota; class Bacteroidia; order Chitinophagales; family Chitinophagaceae; genus CAIVPM01. The sequence continues at coordinate 5,944 of CANGOT010000076.1, forward strand.
TTTAATACCAACACCTGGCCAAACCGAACAAGAATATTTAGCAAATCATTTACATCATCAAAAAATGTGTTTAACCTATAATCAAGATGAAATTGATCTTGCAAAAGCTATTGAAGAAGCAAATAATTTCGACTATAAATTATCAAATGAATTTTCATTTCAGAAAGAAATTATTCTAGGTCTTGTAAAAGATTTACTTAAATAAAATTAATAATACTCAACCTTGACTTTTAAAAAACCGGTATGTATACAGCTACTCAAACCCAGGAATTAAACATTAAAACGAATGAATGGCTTTCATCAATAAATTCAGATAACATCAATAATATTATAATAAATAATATAGAGAGCTTAAGAGAAGTATTGCGTTTTCATGAGTATCAATATTATGTATTGAATAATAGTTTAATTACAGATTTCGAATATGACCAACTATTTAAACACCTGGAACTTACAGAAAAAAATCATCCAGAACTTGTTAGAAAAAATTCTCCAACCCAGCGTGTGGGTAGTAGTTTAAACGAAGGCTTTGTGAATGTGCAGCATCTTGTACCGATGCTAAGTTTAGAGAATAGTTATAATGCCGATGACTTGAACGATTTTGACAGAAAAGCTAAAGAAGCCAGCGGCCTGGAACAAATAGAATATTGTGTAGAACCAAAGTTTGATGGTGCAAGTATTAGTTTAATTTATGAAAATGATTTGCTGGTAAGAGCCACTACAAGAGGTGATGGTGTTGCAGGAGATGATATTACCAACAATATTAAACAAATTCGTTCTATTCCTTTGTCTGCCCCTTTTAGTAATTATGGCATTAGTCAGATAGAAATTAGAGGGGAAGTCATCATGACCAAGGCAAGTTTCGATAAATATAATGAAAGTCTTATTCAGCAGGGTTTACCAACTGTTGCAAATCCAAGAAATACAGCTGCCGGTAGCTTAAGAATTAAAGATCCAAATGAAGTTGGCAGAAGAAATTTAGATGCTTTTTTATACCATGTTAGTTTTATTCAAAAGTCAAAATTAGAAAGTCAAAACCCCAAAAGTGTTCTTGAAACTCACGATGGTCAACTTGAAATGCTTTGGAACTGTGGCTTTCGATCTCCCAACAAAGAAAAGAAAGTAGCAAACAATATTGCTGATGTAATTGCTTATGTGCAAGAGTTTGAAAGTAAAAGAGATGATTTGCCCTATGAAATAGATGGAATGGTAATTAAGGTAAACGATTTGCATTTACAAGATGAACTTGGCATGACTAGTCATCATCCACGTTGGGCCATTGCTTATAAATTTAAAGCAAGACAAGCCACTACAAGACTTATTAATGTTGAGTTTCAGGTAGGTAGAACCGGAGCCGTAACACCCGTTGCAAAATTAGAACCTGTGTATTTAGGTGGCGTTACAGTAAGTAGTATTTCTATTCATAACGAAGATTATATAAAAGAAAAAGATTTAAAAATTGGTGATACTGTTTTAATAGAACGTGCAGGCGATGTCATTCCACAAATTGTTAAATCCATCACCGATGTTAGAAAAGGTGATGAACAAGATATTATTTTTCCCAAACAATGCCCTGTTTGCAAAAGCGAATTGTTTAAAGAAGATGGAGAAGCTGTATGGCGTTGTATAAATATAGAGTGCGAAGCTCAGGTGGTTGAAAAGATCATACACTTTGTAAGTAAAGATGCTATGGATATTAAAAGCTTTGGCGATGCCAATGTGCGGTTGTTTTACAGCCTTAATTTAATAAAAGATATTCCTGGTATTTATACTTTAAATCTTGATGAAATAGGCACACTTGAAGGCTTTGGTAAAAAATCTATTGATAATTTAAAAGCTGCTATTGATGCCAGTAAGCAGCAACCTTTAAACAGATTGATATATGGTTTAGGAATTCGTTTTGTGGGAGAAACCACTGCTAAAACGCTAGCAAATAGTGTTGAACATTTGCTCGACTTTAAAAACAAATCAGAAGAAGATTTGCAGCAGTTAGAAGATGTGGGCGTTAAAGTGGCAAAAAGCATTCATCATTTTTTTAGTAATGAACAAAATATTAAAATGATAGAACAACTTGAGCAACTAGGCTTACAATTAAAAAACACCAAAAAAGAAGCTGTAGTTGAAGGAGGGCTGAGCGGACAAACTTTTCTGTTTACAGGAACTTTAGCTAAGCTAAAACGCAGTGAAGCAGAAGCTTTGGCAGAAAGTAAAGGTGGTATTATTGTAAGTGGTGTGAGTGCTAAGTTAAACTATCTTGTTGTAGGAGAGGATGCTGGAAGTAAATTAGAAAAAGCCAAGAAAATAAACACCGTTAAAGTAATTAGTGAGGATGAGTTTTTGGAACTGATTAGATAAAACTATTTTTTCTCTGCTACTTATAAACGTTCTAGAATTTTTAGAATGAGTTCGTTTTGGTTTTCGAGGTGCATTAAAATAGTTTCTATTTCATTTTCTGCTTTTTTATTCACTTTAAAGTCTTCTTCTGCCCTTAGTTCAGAGTGGCGTGATTGCAGATTTTGCCCAACCATAATTAATGGCATTAAAAAAATCTGAATCATATTAGAAATAAAAAGCCACAAAACAAAAGCTGGATAAGGATCAAATCTCATGGTTGTTGGTGCCAGTGTATTCCAGCCAAGCCAGCATACTGTCCAACAAAAAATAATCATAAAAAAACCCATACTACCAACATGATCAGTAATCCATAAAGCTATTTTATCAATGGACGATAATTTTTCCTTATGTTCTTTATTTATATTGCTTAAGGGTTTACGTAGCTTTTTAATTTCATCTACGGATTTTATTTCACGATATTTCATATCATTTAATTTTTCCACTTAAAAGTGCTTATCAAATGTCTCATATCTTCCAATAAAAAATCATTAACAATTTTTAGAGAATCTTCATTTGGTGTGGCGTCAAAATACAATGCTCCACGTAAAAAATGTTTCGTACTATCTGTAACAAAAAACTGATTGCTTGTTGCTACATTTCCTCCTAATTCAAACAACATTCCGTGAATATTATTTTTGGTAACAAAAACAGAATCTTCTTTGGAACTTGCTTTAGAATTATGAGCATCAGATAATCTAAAAGAATGTTTCAGCAACGTGTCTAATCTGTTCTTTCCAATGTCTTTATAACTCACATATATTTTTCCGTTAAACCGAGGAAATTCGATATTAATCCACCAGGGATTTTCTGTAGTTTCACCAAAAAAAGTGCTGTCTTTAACAACTTTAGCATAAGCAGGAAACTCAAAACTATAAGGGTATCCTTCTTTATCAAACAATTGATATTCGTGCTTTGGAAAGTCTATTTTAAAATATCCTTTGGGCTTATGCACAGGATTTTCTTTGCAGGAAATTAATGCAAAAAGCAGCAGCAGAAAAAAGAAAAAACTAAATCGTTGCATTAATTTTTAATTATCAATTTTTATGTATTATGCTTCTAATAAGGGCTTGATGGTTACTTTAACTTTTTCGATTCTGTATTTCACCAGCTCTAAAACTGTAAATTCAAAATCGCCACACTCTACTACCTGTAAAGGTTTTGGAATTTCTCCGGCAATTTCTAAAACCAATCCAGCAAGAGAATCGGACTCGCCTTTAACAACATCAAAAGTATCAACAGGAAGTTCCATGGCTTTACACACGTCGTTAATCATCGTTCTTCCTTCAAAAATATAATTGTTATCGTCTATTTTTTTAAACGTAGTTTCTTCTTCATCAAACTCATCTTTAATTTCACCAATTACCTCTTCTAAAACATCTTCAAGTGTAACAATACCACTTGTTCCTCCAAATTCATCCACTACAATGGCAAAGTGT
>CANGOT010000077.1 GCA_947455425.1 Chitinophagaceae bacterium
ACCTGCAACTTCAATGCATTCATTGCACTTAAACAATTTTACTATTTGTGCATCATTTTCTTTTAGCAGTTGACGAGTTTTGAGGCTAAAATTAGTATCGAGACTCAATGGAATATTCAGCATTTCTCTATAATTTCTTGGGGGTATAATATTTGATGTATTATAAACGTGCCATACCTTAACAAATGTTTTAAAATAAGCATAGAACCTATTAGAAACTAATTTTTTTTCAAAAGCAGAATCTAAAACATAATTTCTATATCGGGTTATTTCATTACAAGCTTTAAAAAACTGCTCTTCTGTCTTTAATGGTTTGTCTAAAGCCCACACATCATTAGCCGTATTCTCAAATTCTTTTGAATGTTTTTTCCAGGCTGTATCGCTCTCTCCTGGTGTATTATATTTAATTATTCCTTTTTCCCAATATGTAACCTCATCTATTGATATTTCTGGTCCACCCGTTAAATTAAATTGTTCGTATAAATGATTTAGTATGTTAAATTCGTTAATAAATATACTATCATTTTGTACCCTATGTACAGGGTTAAATTCATCTTTACTAATGACATAATCATAACCTTTTTCTGCTAAAAAATAGAAATTATTATTGGCTAATAGACGTGATAAAAAGTTTATCATAATAGGCTCATCAATTTCATATTCAATTTTCCAAATACCATTTTTATCTGCAACAGGAAATAATACTTTTTCTAAATTATAAGGAGAATTCAGGTTTGAAAATGTACTAAAAGTAGTACCACCATAAGGTTCAGTTTTAATGGTAATTGTGGTAGTTTTTTTGTTTTGGGCATTACTGATTGTTGTAAAAAATACCATTGCAACTATCATAACGAATTTGTGTAACATAGAACAATTTATTTGGTTGATTTAATTGTAAAACGAAATTAGATATGTAAAAAGAATTTTTTAAGATGTGGATAACTATAGTTACATATACAATGCCTTACTGAAAAACTTACTCAGGTTGTATTTCATTGCTTAAAAGAAATATGATAAAATTTGCTGGACTGCAAACCTTGAAGAGCTAGAGGTAAAGAGTGTTTTTTACTTGGCTTTGTTGTCTCTTTAGGCCAACAATGTTTACTACTTTTCGATGTTGGTGAAGAACACACATCGGCGAAGATGGGAGTGAAGACCAATAAGGGTGAAAAACTAATTACTGTTGGTTGGACACAAACTGCTAGAGTAATTAACTTATACTTTTTTATAAGTTAATATTATATATTTTTTATCCAGCAAGTCTCCTCTAATCGATAAAGTATCTTTATTAAATATAACAATTTTCATTCTAGTGGTTCCAATTCCCCGAGTTTTATTTTCGTGGAAGATTAGTTCCATTTTTTGCAAATCCACATTAAACTTTCCAGAAATTAAGTTGCTTGTTTTTACTGACTTATTTTCAATATTTGTCATTAAATAGGTTCCATCAGGCTTAAATTCAATAAACATCTTTTCTATTTCTTGAATGGTGCTTTTAATTAATCTTTCAACCTTTAAACTATCATTTAAACTAAATACTCGAGATGGATATTTTTTTTCTAATCTTGTAATACATACTATTTCTTGACAGTTTCATGTCATTCAAGTCAATTGTCAAAACATTTGGATACACCATTTTTTCAATTTTCCATTTACCTGTAATCTTAGTTAATTGATTTTGTTGAGAAATAGCATTGCTTGTTTGTATCGAAATCGATAAAAACACCAAGATTATTTTATTGCTTATGTTAATATAGTTTATCTTTTTCATGACTATCTTGTTTTATAAAAGTACGAGAATTGAGATGAATTAAGAAGAGGCTGTCTCAAAAGTAAAATGAAGGCACCGAGAATTGACTGTACGAAAAATCAGGGTTCAAGCAGTGTCTCTCTTTAGAGGACACTGCGTTGTCTATTGAATGCAATGTCCCTTGCAGGAGACATTGCTGCGAAGGAAACTGTTATTTGTTTGATTTTACTGGTTCGTGGGACACGAACCACGGCGTCAGAAGAGATAGCAGGTTTAATCTTTAATCTCGTAATTAGTAGATTCCAACAACAATTCAAGTATGTATCCCCTTATTTTACCATTCCCAATTTTGTATTCATTATTCGAACTATCTTCATACTTAAGTCGATAAGATACGGTTTCGTGTTCAAATGTTTCTCCTTTTTTCATTTTTACTTTCTCCGTTTCTTTTTTATAACTATCAACACATTCTCCAACTTGATTACTATTTACTGAAATTATTTTTTCGTCTTGAATAGGATAATTCTTTTTAATCGTTTTAGATATTTTATGATAATTTTCTAAACACTGGTCATAGTTTTCAGGCTTAAACTCATAGCTGATAAATGTTCTATAAAGACTATTATTCCTAAAGTATAAAACTGCAAAATTGTTATCACTTTTGATACAATTGTTGTGCTTAAAATGAAATCGAATCATTTGAATACTTTCACTTGCTTCCAAGGTGTTTTCTTCATTAGGTGTTTTGTAAACACCTTCATCATAAATGTTTTCTACGTCTTTATTTCTGTTTAACTCGTTAAGGGCATTAAACTTAGTCGTTCCAATTTTTAGGAAAAAAAATCGAGGCATAATGCATTGACCGAAAAGTATAGAGTTGTGTTGTACAAAAAGAAAAAGTATTAAACTGTATATTATTTTTTTCACTTTATTTAATTTGTTAGCTAAAATATATCATTATTATGAAATTTTATTTTATAAACTATAAATAATAATTCGGATCAATACTATTAATTTCATAAACAAAACTTGTCCAGTTTGTGAACTCTATTGGTTTAAAATCATTTACCTGCTGTTGCTCCAATTTATACTTTAGTGAAACACTTCTTAAAAGTAATTCTTTGGTTTCAGAATCAGGTAAACTTTCCAAAAGCATATTGAATTCATTTATAAAAGTGGACTTTAAGAACTTTGTATTAGTTATAATAACCAATTCATTTTTTGAGGAAATACTAATATCAAACTTTAATTCATTTGTTCTTGATTCAATTTGAGAAAATAAATTCTCCATTTTAGTGTTAAATTTAATATCAAAACAAAATTCCCCTAAAGTGAATTTGATTGCCAATTTATGCGGTGTCATATATTAAGTTTTATTTTTATATCATCAAAAACCCCCGCATTTCTGCGAGGGTTTTGCTTATATATTTAACTACTAAAGTGTTTTTTCTCTATCTCTTTTTGTTCTGCAGTATTTTTATTTTTAACAGCATCGATAAAATAACTTACTGCTTTTTTCTCATCTTTACTCCATTCACGACTCACCATTAATGCATCTTTTTGGGCATCTTCATTTGTAATTATTGTAGCCTTTTTTGTTGCTATTTTCATATTCCAAAGTTAAAGGTTTAAAAATATAATTGTATTAATTTTTGTGCATTTTTATCGGAGATATAAAACTTGTTACTATTGCCTATTTGTGTTGCACCCATTCGTGAATAATATTTATGCAATTTGTTTTTTGCTTCAAAAGCTATAAAGCCATCAAAACCTAAATCATAAGAAACTTTACAACACAATGCTATCATTGCTTTACCAATTCCGTTATGCAGCGAAATAGGACGTTTGTTGCAAATATTTATTTCCATATTCTCACACTTCAAAAAATTATGCTCAGGTTTAAAAGCAACCAAACCTTGAATAACATCTGCATCATTTTCTTTGCAGATTTTATATACTTTATTCTGTTTGGCTAATTGCACAAAATTAAAACTGAAATAGTGTTGATGTAAACTTATTTCTTTTGCAGTAATACTAGTTGCTACTGCATCTACAACTTTTTCAGTTGCATTTATTGCTATTGCATTTCTAAGTTTATAATTCTTTCTCATACTTTGTAAAAAATAAATAAATCTTTAACATTAAAAACCCCCGCATTTCTGCGAGGGTTTCTTTGTATTTATTCATTCACTATTTCACTTCTTCAAATTGTGCATCTTCAACGTGGTCATCTGCTTTGGCTTGGTGTTGTTCGCCACCTGCATCGCCTTGTGGTTGTGCACCACCTGCACCTTCTGCCTGTGCTTTGTAAATTTCTTCACTAGCTGCAGTCCAGGCTGTATTTAATTCAGCCATTGCAGTATCAATAGTAGCTTCGTCCTGCAATTTGTGTGCTTCTTTCAATTTTTCTAAAGCAGCTTCAATAGGTGCTTTTTTATCGGCAGGTACTTTATCACCATACTCTTTTAGTTGCTTTTCTGTTTGGAAAATCAAACTATCTGCCTGGTTAATTTTCTCTACTTTTTCTTTAGCAGCTTTATCTTCAGCTTCGTGTGCTTTAGCATCGGCTTTCATTCTTTCCACTTCTTCTTTGCTTAAACCACTACCTGCTTCAATTTTAATTTTTTGTTCTTTACCAGTGCCTTTGTCTTTTGCACTTACGTGTAACATACCATTAGCATCAATATCAAATGTAACTTCAATTTGTGGCACACCACGTTGTGCTGGCGGTATATCTGTTAAGTTAAAACGGCCAAGGCTTTTGTTTTGTGCAGCCATTGGTCTTTCTCCTTGCAACACGTGTATTTCTACACCTGGTTGGTTATCGCTAGCAGTTGAGAACACTTCTGTTTTCTTTGTAGGAATAGTTGTATTGCTTGGTATCATTGCTGTTAAAACACCACCCATTGTTTCAATACCTAGTGTTAAAGGTGTAACGTCTAGTAACAATACATCTTTTACTTCACCAGTTAATACACCACCTTGAATAGCTGCACCAATTGCAACCACTTCATCAGGGTTTACACTACGGTTAGCTTTTTTACCAAAGAATTTTTCTACAATTTCCTGTACTTTAGGAATACGAGAAGAACCACCCACTAAAATAACTTCATCAATTTGAGAGGTGCTGTAACCTGCATCTTTCAATGCTGCTTCGCAAGGTTTTAAACATCTGTCAAATAATTTATCAGCTAATGCTTCAAATTTTGCACGAGATAATTTTACTACCAAGTGTTTAGGCACACCATCAACAGCAGTAATATAAGGCAAGTTAACTTCTGTTTCTGTGCTAGAGCTTAATTCAACCTTAGCTTTTTCAGCAGCTTCTTTTAAACGTTGTAAAGCCATAGGGTCTTTACGTAAGTCAATAGCTTCTTGGTTTTTAAACTCATCAGCCAACCAATCCATAATTACTTTATCAAAATCATCACCACCTAAGTGTGTATCACCATTGGTAGATTTAACTTCAAATACACCGTCTCCTAAATCAAGAACAGAGATATCGAAAGTACCACCACCAAGGTCAAATACAGCAATTTTTTGATCTTGTCCTTTTTTATCTAAACCATAAGCCAATGCAGCAGCAGTAGGCTCGTTTACAATTCTTTTTACATTTAAACCAGCAATTTCACCAGCTTCTTTCGTTGCTTGTCTTTGAGCATCGTTAAAGTATGCAGGCACTGTGATAACTGCATCTGTAACCTCAACACCTAAATAATCTTCAGCAGTTTTCTTCATTTTTTGCAATACCATAGCACTAATTTCTTGTGGCGTATATAATCTGCCATCAATATCAACACGAACGGTATTATTGTCACCTTTTGCTACTTTATAGCTCCAGTGGCTGATTTCTTCTGTTACTTCATCAAACTTTCTACCCATAAAACGCTTTACACTAGAAATAGTGTTATGCGGGTTAGTGATAGCCTGACGTTTTGCAGGATCGCCTACTTTTCTTTCTCCATTCTTTAAAAAACCAACTACCGAAGGCGTGGTTCTACGACCTTCTTCGTTTGCAATTACCACAGGTTCGTTACCTTCCATAACGCTAACGCAGCTGTTGGTTGTTCCTAAGTCAATCCCAATGATCTTTCCCATTTTATTTAAAATTTATGATTACGGTTTATAAATTCAGAATTTTAACATGCTGAATTCGCTGCTGTTTGTCAACCATTATGCCAATGGGAGGGGAGTGCTAAATTGGCAGAGTCATTATTTTTCAAAAGCAAACAGGCTATTTGAAAATTTCAAATAGCCTGTTACGAAGGATTGATTCAGTCTGTCAGAAAGTATTAAAGGTTTTAAAATTGCTGACAAACCATGCTTTTATTTTTTCTCTAACACCAATACTACTTTATTAAAGTCTGCAGAGGCGTTTACAACTTTTTTAAATTCTTCGAAATCACTCAAAGGGTAATTAATGTCTTTGTAGAACTCATTAATTTTTACTTCCAGCAAATTACCTGTTACATTGTGTGTGCAAATAAAGGCACAAGAAGCAGCACCATTTTTCTTGAATACTACATTAAAGTCTAAATCTTTTAAGTTTTTAATCGTATAACCATCTGGAATGGTAATTTTTAGGGTGCGATCCTGAGAATTTGCATAAGACATATCAACGGGTAATACCCTTGGTTTCTCTTGATACATTTCTACCTGAGGGCCAATAATTTCTCCAACTTTGAATAATAATTTATTACCCGCTTTTTCAAGCAATTCTCCCGAACGAAGTGTGCCAGCAATAATGAGTGGTTTGTTGTCTGTAAGGTCTGTTAATGCGGTATTGGTAACTTCCATTTTAACCACATTGCTGCTTTTACCAACCGACTTTAAAATATCTTTTGTAGATAAATCTTGTTTGTCTTTTGGCATAAAAACAAAAATAGGGCGGTAGTTTGCTGCAGCATAACCGGTAAGAATTTGCTTTGAATTCATTGTTACCGAGTCTAAGTCACTATCGAAACTAGCTTCCACTTCTAAATTCTGATTATTTTTTTCAAAGGCCTCTAAAGGAATATTGTTGAATACACCCACAGCAGTTTTTAAAGTTCCTACAACGGTGCCTTTTAAAAATAATCCCCTGGTGCCTGCATTATTGGGTTCAACAAATGGGTAACGATAGGCGATGTCATTAGGGCTGATGAATTTACCTGTTTGAGGAAAATACAGCAGCGTATTCTCAATTCTGTTCCAATCTTCTAATTCCTCATCTAATGGGAATTCGTTTCTTGTACTAGGAAAAACAATCTGGTATTTTATGCCAATTGTTTCGAATATATTCACAAATAATCGGGTAATACCATCGTCTGATGCGTTTTTCGTAGCATAAATTTTTTCAATATCCATTCCATTATCGCCCACCAATTCTTTGTCTATATTGAAATTTGTTTTAATATAATCTTCAATCTTGCAAATAGCTGCTTCATCTCCTTTATCCAATGAAACATTCATTGCTTTGATGATTTTATCTAGATACTTTTTCTCTTTGTCGATCAGTGTGGTGTTATTAGCGTATACTTTTTTTGCAAACTCTTTCCAGGTATATAATTCCACATCTTTATTACGAGCAAGATTATAACTCAGCTTGTAGTCAACCCTTGCTTGATATGGTTTTACAAAAGCATACTTGGCATCACTAATGTCTTTGAGCATTTTAGCTGTTGCAATTACATATCGTTTATCTTTTACAAGGCTATCTTTTTCTGTAGTCACATTATTAAACCCCTTTGCTTCAAATACTAAATGTTCGGGAGATATTACTACAAGAGATGCTTTTTCTACAGGCGTAGTTGTGGTTTGAAAAATTTCGGCACCAAAGAACGATGGATTTTTTTTGAGGGTATATGAATACTCTATTTCGGCATTTTTCTCTAAACCCTCTAATGCAAAAAGTTTGTATTTATGGCCATCTTCTTCTGTTTCTTTAATTTTATTAGATGGAAAGTCTATTACTTTTCCATTGGCAAGAATAACCCTTGCTTTTAAGTTTAAAACCTCAGCGTTTTTATAAACCGGCACATACAGTTTATTATACATTTCTATGCCTTTATCTGTTTGCACTTTAATGAGTTTGTAATAACCCATATTCATATAAGCTTCTTTTTCATTAAATACATATTCTACAATTCTTGCATCACTCAAATAAACAGCATCCGAGGCTTTGTATTCTGCATTTGTTGTGTGAATTGCTGGCGTAGCTTGCCAGGGAAGTTCGTTGGTGTAAACAGTTGTTTGCGAATGAAGGGCAAGACTTAGTAAAACAGAAATGGGAAGTAATAATAGTTTCATACAGTTATTTGTTGGTTGATTTTTTTAATACGACTTGTTCTTTGAAATATGAATTTAGTTTTTGAATAGATGTGTTCCAGATATAAAATTCATTAGGTGCTATCATCAATGGTTTATAAACAATTTCTTGTGTTGAAATTATTTTGTTTTGAGCTATATAATATTTTACTTCGAAATCAAAAATGTTATTGTTTAGTTTAAAATCTTTTGGCTTGTAGGACACTTCGTAGCCAACCGGAATATCTAATATAAAATTTCGTTTAATAGTGTAGCCATATTCATTTTGCAAGGGCACTTTTATTCTTTGGGTATCGATACTGGCATTTGCATAGAACTTATCGAGGTTTAAGTTGATGTATATCTCATCGCCAATTTTTTTGCCATAGTCAGCTATTTCAAAATTTCCAGATAGGTTAAGTTGTTTGGTTTCGTTGCTTACTTTTTTTATTTTATAATCACCAATAGTAAACTTGTTGCTTCCTTTTTCTAATCTGCCTTTTACATATTCTTTTTCATCATCACCTGTTTGATATTGCAAGTGATTCCACATATCGCTTCCATAATATCCATAATAATTAATGCTGCTATTTCCTTTAATACCATTGTTGGTGAAGCTAATAAAAGTGCTATCTATTTCAACATTTTTTGATGCATCTATCACTGGTACTTCCAGTAATTTATATTCTGAATTATTGATGCTCAACAAAGCTTGTTTACCCTGAATGCCAATGGAAGGAAATCCAAAAATGCAGTTAGGATCGGTGCCATCTAAGAATATCCAATTACCATCAATATTGGCAGTTGATATCATATGATTATTACTGATGGGCAAAAACACTTCGGAGTATTTATATGGAATGTGTCTGGTGCCAATCCAGGTATAATACGCTTTAACACCTACGATATTTAATAATGTAGTGATCAGGCTGCTCATGTCTTTGCAATCGCCATAACGTTTATTGCAAACATCAATGGCTTGTCGTGGAATGAACCCTTCCAATCCTTCTTCAAAAGCAACATACTTTATGTTATCCTGCACCCATTGATAAATCTTGAGGGCCTTTTCTTTATCGCTTTTAATGCCAGTAGTTAAACTATCAGCTAATTTTTTTAAAATATCAGAAGGTTCCTTATTCACATTTTCAAGAAAAGAATAGTTCCATTTGTACATATCATCTAGACTAGATAGTACGTTTAATTTATCAGATTTTTTTGTGTATGATGCAATATAAATAATAACATGAGGCTCGTAGTATAACGAAGTAGGAGAGCCGCCCATTCTATCTAATGGTAAACATTTTTGTGCAGTAAATTCCCAATAATTTGTTCTTCCTTTTTTGTATTGGTTTACTGAAATGATATTTTTTTCGTTGTTTTTCAGCATGTATTTTACATCAACATTTTCTGGAGCAGATACCGTGTAAACAAATTGTTCAACGGGTATATATGTTGAGAAATAGAAGCGAGGTAATAAATGAACGTCTTTATAAAAAGTGTTACAAGTAGCATTGCAAATAGCACCTTTAACAGTTTGAGGAAAATCAAATCCAGTTTCTTTACTATCATCGTAAAAAACAGAATTGCTATGAGATGACT
>CANGOT010000078.1 GCA_947455425.1 Chitinophagaceae bacterium
CACCAGTTGAAAGGGTCTTTCACTCATCTTTAAAAGAAGAAGAAAAGTTTTTATCTTTTGATAGACTTTGGGAAATTTATGAGGATGAAGCACCAATGCCCAACGGAGAAAATTTTTACGAGTATGCTTTACCCGACAAAAATTTAGTAGAAAGAATTAAACAAACCAGTTGGAATGCTTATAAAGCCTGCAAGGGAAAGGGTTATACCAGAGTTGATTTAAGAATGGATAAAATAACTAATAAACTTTATGTGCTTGAAGTAAATGCACAATGTGGTTTAAGCGAAGACGAAAACTTCACATCAATTGGAGCAATTCTTAAATTTAATAATGTTAGTTTCACTAGTTTGGTTAAAGAAATTATAGAAAATAGTTTAAGATAATAAATATGAAAATTTGTGTTCTTCTGCCTGATTATTCTACATCCGATGTTGATTATAAGAATTATGATCCAGCAAGAGATATTACTTCACAACTTCCGGATGATACAGTTGATACCATTTTTTTAAATAAACTTTCTACTTACAAACAACTAAAAACTGCCAGCAAAAAAGGATATGATGTTTTTGTCAACCTATGTGAAGGATATTTGGATTGGACAGTGCCAAGCATTGATGTAATTTATACGTTAGAACTTTTGAACCTTCCGTATACTGGCCCTAATTTAAACCTATACGATCCTTCAAAAGAATTAATGAAATATGTTGCTTATTGTGCTGGGGTTTCAACACCTTCATATCAAATAGTTCGTTCGGTAGAAGATATAGAAGAGATTAATTTATCATTCCCACTTTTTATAAAACCAGCAAAAGCTGGTGATAGTCTGGGCATTGATGAAAATTCATTAGTACACAATAAACAACAATTACAACAACAGGTTTCAAAAATTATTGAAGCATATGACGAGTTGATGGTTGAAACCTATATCAGGGGCAGAGAATTTACAGTGCTGGTTGCAGCTAGTGTTGATGGAAAAACTTGTAAGGCTTTTAAACCTGTTGAATATATTTTCCCCAAAAACAAAGCCTACAAAACCTATTCATTAAAAACAAGCGAACTACATACAGAAGCAAATATTTCTGTTACTGATATTATATTAACAGAAGAATTATGCTCGGCTGCACAAAATATTTTTACTGCATTTAATGGAGTTGGTTATGCTCGCCTAGATTTCAGAATGGATGAAAACGGCGAACTTTTCTTCTTGGAAATTAATTTTACCTGTAGTGTTTTTTATAAAGATGGATACGAAGGAAGTGCTGATTATATTTTAAAATACGATGCCATTGGGCAAGCTGGTTTTTTAAAACATATTATAAAAGAAGGTATTGCTCGACATCAAAGAAAGCAAAAAGTATATTGCATAAAAGGCAATGCTATTGAGGGCTATGGCATTTATGCAAAGAGAAATATTTTGGAAAATGAAGTTGTTTTTAAAGGAGAAGAAAAAGCCCAACGAATTGTAACCAAACAATATGTTGATGATAATTGGAACGAAAAACAAAAAAGTGATTTCGCTCGTTATGCTTATCCAATAAGTAAAAATGTTTATATACTTTGGGATGAAGATGCAAGCGAATGGGCTCCACAAAATCATAGTTGTAACGCCAACACAAGTTACAAAGGATTGAATGTTGTTGCCACAAGAAATATTAATAAAGACGAAGAACTAACTTTAGACTATGCATTATTGTTAAACGATGCTGCATATAGCTTTGATTGCAATTGTGGTAGCCAAAATTGCAGAGGAAAAATAGCAGGACATAAGGATAATTCAATAGAAAAAAGAATAGAAATTAAAAAGGCATAATAGAAATTATGCCTTGAAAATTATATACCCTTTTTTAATTTCAATAAACTAAAATCATCTTCAGCATCTTCTTTCACAATATTGTTTGTTAGTGTTCCTAGAGCATCTATTTCCATTTCAACAATATCGCCTTCTTTAAGCCACTGTGCTTGATAATTGGCGTCATTTAATTTACCTGTACCATTCAATTCTAAAAAACAACCAGTACCAACAGTACCACTGCCAATTACATCTCCAGGATGTATGGTTACACCATAGCTACAACGTTCAATAATTTCAGCAAAAGTCCAATCCATATCACCAACATTACCTTCACTTACCTGAATATCATTTACCTTACAGGTCATTTTTAAATTCCAGGATTTACCTGTATGGCCTTCTTTGCAAGGAACTTCATAAGGTGCAAGTTCATCTAGTGTAACCAACATAGGACCAATTACTGTTGAGAAATCTTTGCCTTTTGCAGGGCCTAAGTTCAGCAACATTTCTTCCATTTGCAATGTTCTTGCACTCATATCATTCATAATCATCAAACCACCAATATAGTTGTCCGCATCTGCTGCTCTTACATTTCTGCCTAATTTATTTATCACAATGGCAGCCTCTAATTCAAAGTCTAACTTATCAAAATGGTCAGGCATACATCTAACTTTTCCAGGACCTTGTATGCTGTTGTGATTGGTGAAGTAAAAGATGGGATATTGGTCAAACTCTGGAATCATCGGCACACCACGATTTCTTCTTGCTGCTGCAACATGTTGTCTGAAAGCATATCCATCTCTGCAACTTGTAGGAAAAGGAACGGGTGCCAATATTTTTGCATTTACAAATTCAGTAGCAGAATTACTGGATAGTTTTCCCTCAACCAGAGCTGCATTTGTTTGCTGTGCTATGGGAAAAAAATCATCCCAATAATGCAAAAACATAGACATAGCACTTGGTAATTGAGGGTTTATTGCATCAGCATTGTATAAATTACCATTATGTAGAAATGCAAGTTGTTCGTGTCCGTCTTTCGTTAAATAGGTTACTAATTTCATGAGTTTTATTTCGTTGCAAATGTAAGTGTAGATAAAGGTTTTATTAAACACTCAATTCCAGATAAATCGGACAATGATCACTATGTTTTACATCAGGATAAATGTCTGCAGATTTGATATGTTTTTCCAGATCTTTTGAAACGCAGATATAATCTATTCTCCAGCCTTTATTCTGTAAACGAACACTTGGAAAGCGTTGACTCCACCAGCTATATTTATGTGCTTCGGTAGGATGGCAATGTCTGAAACTATCAATAAAACCACTTGCTAAAAATGTGTCCATCCAAGCACGTTCTTCTGGTAAAAATCCAGATGATTTTTTGTTACCTTTTGGGTCGTGAATGTCAATTTCTTTATGAGCAATATTGTAGTCACCACAAATAATTATTTTCTTTCTTGTTTTTTTTAAATCACTTATAAAGCTTGTAAACTCTTCTAACCATTGGTATTTATACGTTTGTCTTTCATCGCCACTAGTGCCAGATGGAAAATAACAATTTAATAAAGTGATGTCACCAAAGTCAAGCCTGATAACCCTTCCCTCAAAATCACTCATTTCAAATCCGTTACCAAAAACAATATTGTCGGGTTTCATTTTTGTTAACACACATACACCACTGTATCCTTTTTTTTGTGCAGAAAACCAATAAGAGTTGTAGCCCAAACTTTCAACTTCTGTCATATCAGCATCGTGTTGCTGTGCCTTTGTTTCCTGAATACAAATAATATCTGCAGGATTTGTTTTTAGCCAATCTATCAATCCCTTTTTTATTGCAGCACGAATGCCATTTGTGTTATAAGATATAATACGCATTGAAATATTTTAAGGAGATAAAATTAGGGATTTGAATGAATGCAAAAATTTTTAGAAACAGGTGATAGATAATAATTTCATCAAAGCAACGTTTAATACAATACGCCTTAAACATTTTTTATGCAAAACGAATCTATCATTCTACTTGCTAATGGCAACTATTTAATATTCGATTCAATACAACAAAAGTATAAGTTGATTATTTTAAAAAAATAGTATAACATAACAAATAGATAAAATAAACGATTTAAGAATTCTTTAATAAAGTTTAAACTATACTTTTGCTCGCAAATTCTTATTTATGTCTAATAACTTACTCAAGGGTAAAAGAGGAATCATCTTTGGTGCATTAAACGATCAATCTATCGCTTGGAAAGCTGCTCAAAAATGCTGCGAACAAGGTGCTTCCATTGTATTAACAAACGCACCGATCGCTTTGCGAATGGGCGAAATAAATAAACTTGCCGAAGAATGCAATGCCCCTGTAATTGGTGCAGATGTTACTAATATGGATGATTTAAAAAATCTATTTACAAAATCAATGGAACATTTTGGTGGAAAAATTGATTTTGTATTACATAGCGTTGGAATGAGTATGAACATTCGTAAAGGAAATCATTATACCGCC
Organism: Chitinophagaceae bacterium; assembly: GCA_947455425.1. Taxonomy (GTDB): domain Bacteria; phylum Bacteroidota; class Bacteroidia; order Chitinophagales; family Chitinophagaceae; genus CAIVPM01. The sequence continues at coordinate 4,293 of CANGOT010000078.1, forward strand.
CTTAACCACGAACTAGAATATAAAACACTTGATATATCAGCACTAAGTTTACATCGTGTTTGCCAAACAGCTTACGAATTAGACGCAATAAACGAATGGGGAAGCATTGTTGGGCTAAGCTATATAGCTGCACAAAGAGTGTTTCCCGATTACAATGAAATGGCAGATGCAAAAGCGTTACTTGAAAGTATTGCTCGTAGTTTTGGGTATCATTATGGCGTTAAAAATAAAGTAAGAATAAATACTATTTCTCAATCACCAACAAGAACAACTGCAGGTAGTGGTGTTAAAGGATTTGATGGATTTATTAACTATGCAGAAAAGATGAGTCCATTAGGAAATGCAAGTGCCGATGATTGTGCTAATTATTGTGTAACATTATTTAGCGATTTAACACGAATGGTTACAATGCAAAACCTATTTCACGATGGTGGATTTAGCTTTACAGGCGTAACACAGCAGGTAATTGAACAAATGGAAAAATAAATTAGTCTTTATATAAATTTTAAAAGCCACTTCCAGCAAGTGGCTTTTTCATTAATTTTATACAATGAAAACGCTCCTATCAACAATCCTATTCTTCACCCTGCAATTATCTTTCGCACAACAGGTAGATATTATTATTAAAAATGGAAAAATTATCGATGGTACTGGTAACAGTTGGTACTATGCAGACCTTGCCATTAAAGACGGAAAAATAATTTTAATTCAAAAAAATATACAAATAAATGCTGCAAAAACGATTGATGCAAAAGGCTTTATTGTTGCACCTGGATTTATAGATGTGCATACGCATATAGAAGATGACGAAGTTAAAAACCCATTAGCAACAAATTTTATTTACGATGGTGTAACCACTGTTATTACAGGCAATTGCGGACTAAGCAGGGTTGATTTAAAAAAGTATTTTCACTTGCTCGATAGTATTAAACTGTCTATCAATGTAGCTTCAATGATTGGGCATAATGATGTTAGAGAATATGTGATGAAAAAAGCAAATCGAGAACCCACAACAGCCGAAATGCAACAAATGGAAATTCTAGTTACCAATGCAATGAAAGCAGGTGCAGTAGGACTTTCTACTGGTTTAATTTACACACCAGGCAATTACAGCAAAACGAAGGAGATTATTGCTCTTGCAAAAATTGCTGCACAATACAATGGTGTGTATGCAACACATATGAGAAGCGAGGGAGACAGTATTGTTGATGCTATTAACGAAGCTATTAATATTGGAAGAAGTTGTAATATGCCTGTCGAAATTTCTCACTTTAAACTAGCTGGACAAAACAATTGGGGGCGAAGTGCCGAAACACTTGGATTAGTTAAAGCTGCAAGAGAACAAGGGCTTGATGTAACCATTGACCAATATCCCTACACAGCAAGCAGTACAACATTATCAACACTCTTTCCAGATTGGGCTTTGGCAAACGGACAAGATTCTATTAATGCAAGGTTAAAACGAATAAAAGATAAAAATGAGATTGCCAATTTTATCATCTCACGATTAAAAAAACGAAGTCAAAATCATTTTAATTATGTTGTTGTTGCAAACTACCCATCTGATACTTCTTTAAACGGCAAAAATATTCAGCAGATTAATTTACTGAAAGGAAGAAAAGATACCGCTACTGAAGAAGTAAAAACGATTTTCGAAATAATACGAAATGGTGGTGCAAGCTGTGTTTTTCATGGTATGAGTGAAACCGATGTACAGTATTTTGTGCAATATCCATTTAATATGTTTGCCAGCGATGGCACTATTCGGGTAATGAATGTTGGCGTGCCACATCCTCGCAGTTATGGCACCAATGCAAGAGTGTTGGCAAAATATGTGAGAGAAGAAAAACTCATTTCTTTAGAAGAGGCCATTCGCAGAATGACGAGTTTGCCCGCACAAAAATTTAATCTAAAAAACCGAGGATTATTAAAAGAGGGCTTTGCTGCCGATATTGTAATTTTTAATCCAGCCACGGTGCAAGATGAAAGCACATTTGCAAAACCACACCAATATAGCAAGGGCTTTAGCTATGTTATTGTAAATGGTGCAGTTACTTTAGAAGATGAAAAACATACACAAAAAAGAAATGGTATTGTATTGTATGGTGAGGGGAAGGAATAGAATTAATAAATAAATTTATAAACAATAATGCTTCCGCTATATGAGGCTTGCAACCTCAAATCCCCATTCTATTACCTTTTCCAATAACACTTTAACCTCCACATCTCTTATTTACATTCATGCAATTAAATAAAAAGTGCTATCAATAATAAAATACATTCATGCAATAATAACTTCATTTCACATAGTTAAATAATACATTCAAGCTTTAATATAATAACTTGCATCTTTAACAATTTAAATTCTTACAATTTTATATTATATTCGCATAATAACATATCGCTTTCATACAATAATATTTTTCAAATGCTCTCACTAAATTTAAACCCCATTTTTCAGGCTCGTGGCATAAACAAGCCATATACTTTTCTTGTAAAAGCAGGGTTCACACCACACACAGCAACATCACTCACAACCAGCAACGTCAGCACTATAAAATTGCAACATATCGAGCTGCTTTGCAAAGCCCTTGTCTGTGAGCCAAACGATTTATTCTTATTCAATCCGAATAACAACGAGCAACTCAATCCAACACACCCATTATTCAAATTACAACAACCCGATAATTTTCAAAATTGGCACGAAACAATTGCCAATATCCCATTCAAACAACTAAAAGAAATAAGCAATCAAATTAGTAACAAATAATAAGCAATCAATCCATAAATCAACTCATCTTCAATTGTAAAGATTTTCCTAAAATTTCTTTCAATACACAATTTCTATTTTGCATCTTTTATATTTGACCACTTAAAAATTACGAATGAAAAATACAAACACCATTATCAATATTGTTTTAGCAATTGCTGTAGCAGTATTATTTTTTCTACACTTTTCTTCCAACAAAAAAAGCAATACACCAACTGCTGCAAAACCAGCCAATGGCAAAACTTGTATGATAGCCTATTTCGAAATGGATTCTATTCAAAACCACTTTGAATACTACAAAGAAATCATCGAAGATTTATCAAAAAAAGAGCAACAAGCAAAAAATATTTTAGCTGCAAAAAAGAATGAAAATATTTCTAAGCTAAAAGAATATCAAAGCAAAGGCAATGCTATGACGCAAGAGCAAATGGCTGCCGCAAGTCAGGATATGCAACGCCGCGAAAGTGATTATCAATATCAAGAACAAAGTGAAGGCAGCAAACTATCCAGCGAAACAAGAGATAAACTATTAGATGTAAAAAAGAAAATAGAAGATTATTTAAAAGAATATAATAAGGATAAAGTGTATTCATTTATTCTATCCAATTCATCCGATTTAATTTACTACAAAGACTCGGCTTTCAACATCACAAACGACATTGTTAAAGGTCTAAACGAAATGTATAAACCGAAGAAGAAATAAAACGTGACCACATTATCACAAAAGAACAAAGAGAAGTGTGATATGGCTTATGTGGTTAAAACAATTGTAAAAACTATCTCTATATTTGAAGCTGCACAATATTGTGCAGCTTTTTATTTTGTTTTATGACAAATAACGAAACTGCTTTTAAACCCACACTAGGATTATTCGATGCTACAATGATTGTTGCTGGCAGTATGATAGGCTCTGGAATCTTTATCGTAAGTGCCGATATTACCCGAAATGTTGGTAGTGCAGGTTGGCTTATTTTAGTTTGGGTGTTAACAGGCTTTATGACATTAGTCGCAGCATTGAGCTATGGCGAATTATGTAGCATGTTCCCAAAAGCAGGAGGTCAGTATGTTTACTTAAAAGAAGCTTACAACCCATTAATTGGTTTTTTATATGGCTGGAGCTTTTTTACGGTCATTCAAACAGCAACCATTGCTGCAGTTGGTGTTGCGTTCAGTAAATTCCTTGCTTATCTGGTTCCCCAATTAGGGAATAATTATTTTTTATTTGATATAATGGGTCTAAAAATTTATGCTGGTCAGCTTGTTGCTATAGCTATCATTACTTTTCTTACTTTTATAAATACCCTCGGTGTTAAAGAGGCAAAATGGATACAAAGGCTTTTTACTTCTGCTAAATTGTTTGCTTTATTTGGTTTAATTATTTGTGGGTTTCTCTTAGTAAAAGAAAGTTTCTGGAATGAAAATATACAAACAGGTTTCAATGCTATGCAAAATATTGGTGCCAAAGATGCTACAGGAATATTACAACCAACACAATGGATTGGCATTGGTGGAAGTGCTTTGGCAGGAGCCATTGCAGCAGCAATGGTGGGTAGTATTTTTAGTAGCGATGCCTGGAACAATGTAACTTTTATAGCCGGAGAAATTAAAAACCCAAAACGAAATATAGGTTTAAGTTTAGTTCTGGGAACATTAATAGTAACAGTCATTTATGTTGCCGCAAATTTGATGTACTTAAACGTAATGCCTTTGCACGAATTAGCATTTGTTTCTAACGATAGAGTGGCTGTTGCTGCTGCCAATAAAATATTTCCAGCATTTGGAACAACGTTAATTGCAGTGTGTATTATGATTTCAACTTTTGGTTGTAATAATGGTTTAATACTCGCAGGAGCCAGGGTTTATTATACCATGGCAAAAGATGGATTATTTTTTAAAAGAGTAGGTGAGTTAAATAAATTTGGGGTGCCGAAACTTGCTTTATGGATTCAATGCATTGCTGCAAGCCTTTGGTGTTTAAGCGGAAAATATGGCGATTTGTTAGATATGATTTCTTTTGTAGTGGTAATGTTTTATATGCTAACTATCGCTGGTATTTTTATTTTAAGACGCACACAACCCAATGCCGACAGACCTTACAAAGCATTTGGGTATCCACTACTTCCTATAATTTATATTTTAATGGGGTTAACATTTTGTATTTTACTGGTAAATTATAAACCAGAATTTACTTACCCAGGTTTACTAATAACTTTGCTGGGTATTCCTGTTTATTATTTAATGATTGGTAAGAAAAAAACAACAGATGAAGTTTGATAGTTTATTTCAAAAATTTTGCGATATTAAAGTGGGTGTTATAGGTGATGTGATGTTAGATACTTATTGGTGGGGCAGTGTAAATCGAATATCACCCGAAGCTCCAGTGCCTATTGTTGCTTTGCAAAAAAACGAACTTAGGCTTGGTGGTGCAGCAAATGTTGCATTAAACCTTGTTGCATTGGGTGCAAATACAGCCATTATTTCTGTTATTGGAAAAGATCCAGAAGGAGAAAAACTGCAAGCACTTCTTAATGAACAGCAGATTGATAC